>NZ_JBHUDE010000034.1:0-99315 GCF_042678205.1 Oceanobacillus luteolus | reverse complement strand
TAACTTTACTGGGTTAGTTTAGTGTTGCCTTTTTTAAGGATAATGCACCTTGATAACTGAACAATTATTTATTTACCTCTTGACATATCACCGCAGGTCTTTATTATTAGTTTGCCTGGATTATATAAAACCATGTAAATAACATGGTATTCATAAAGATTTTATTCAAAATTACTTTATATCGATCGAAAACTATTATAAACACTGTTATCATATCCTTTTCCTTAATAAGGAAATTTGAAACATCCCACGGCTTCGGAACCGAAAAGAAAGCCGGGCATTCATGCCACGGCTCGGTTTGATTATAGTTCCTTTAGTTTATTTCTTAATAATTTATTTGAAGCATTCCTCGGTAGCTCTTCAACAAAAAACACTTTCTTAGGCAACTTATATTTAGCCAATTGTGTGGCTAGAAAGGCGAATATTTCTTCCTTTGTAATCTCGGAATGTAAAACAACATAAGCAACAGGGACATACCCCCATTTGTCGTCTTCCATTCGTGTTACCCCTGCTTCTTTAATTTCAGTCATTTTCATAAGAGCGTTTTCTATTTCAGAAGGATATATATTTTCCCCACCAGAAATAATGAGGTCCGTTCTGCGATCTACCACATATAAGAAGCCCTGTTCATCAACACTCCCTAAATCACCTGTATAAAGCCATCCGTCTTTGAAACTCTTCTCGTTCGCTTCTTGATTTTTATAATAGCCTGGAGTCACCATCGGCCCTTTTACCACTATCTCCCCCACGCCATCCGAACCGGGGTTATTGATTTTCAATTGTGCAGGCAAAAGCGGCTTCCCTGCTGAGCCTAATTTGTCCAAGCAATCTCCAGCTGATAAAGTGACAATTTGGGATGTTGTTTCTGTCATCCCATAACTTTGAAAGACTGGTATTCCTTTCTCCTTAGCTCTTTCTAAGAGTACTTTTGGAGCAGGGCCACCACCTAACAGGAAACATCTTAAACTGTTTGGATAATTTTCCGTACCAAGTCTTTCAAGCAAACGTTGAACCATAACAGTCACAACGGATACGATGGTAATTTGCTTTTCCATGATTGCATGGTGGACCATACTTTCATCAAATTTCTTCATGAGAAAGATCGGCATTCCGTAAATCACACTCTTCATCAGTGTAGATAACCCACTAACATGAAAGAGCGGCAAAGAAATAAGCCATTTATCGTCCTTATTCAATCCAAGGTTCAACGCAGAAGAAATCGCACTCCACCAATGGTTTCCATAAGTGTGGACGACACCTTTTGGAAACCCTGTCGTTCCAGAAGTATACATTATAGTGAATGTATCATCGAAGTTGATATGGAACTGAAGTGAAACAGAACTTTCCTCCATTGTTTCTAATTGTTGAAACGTATAGCTTTCTTTCACCCTAAGGTTTCGGTTTCTTCTATCATTTGTAATAAGTATATTTACATCAGCATCATCTAATTGAAAATTAAGTTCTTCATCCGTGAGTTTGGTGTTTAATAAAACCCCGACAGCGCCCAGATAACTGATGGCATGAATGGTATACACCATCTCCAGGCAATTAGTTGATAAGATGCCTATATGTGTCCCTTTTTCCACTCCAATGGCAGCTAATTTTCTAGCATAAGATAAACTATTTATCTCCAAATCATGAAAGCTGACATGAGTACCATCCGTAAGCTCGATTGCGGGATAATTAGGCAATATATTTGCTTGTTTCGTTAGCCAGTGTGGGATGCTTTCTGACATGTACCTGATCCTTTCAATAATCTTATTTTAATCATTCATATAGAAAAACCTCTGCTTTGCAGCAAAGGTTTTCTGTTTGCGAAAGTTTGAGATTCATTTATCGATTCATCACGAATCATAAAGCCGTGCCCTGTGTAAGGGACTCTTCCGCTTTTGAATTTCTTAAGGAAAACGCGGGAACTTTTTGAAGTTCGGTTTTCTTTTTTCTTTAAAGGCGTCGCGTCCTTCTTTAGCTTCGTCTGTTGTATAGTAAAGAAGTGTAGCGTCTCCCCCTAATTGCTGAAGTCCTGCTAATCCGTCGGTATCAGCATTAAATGACGCTTTTAAGAAACGAAGTGCTGTAGGGGATTTTTCCAAAATTTCTTCACACCATTGAATCGTCTCTTCTTCTAATTTTTCATATGGAACTACTGTATTGACAAGCCCCATTTGGAAAGCTTCTTCTGCATTGTATTGACGGCAGAGGAACCAGATTTCACGGGCACGTTTATGTCCGATATGGCGTGCTAAGTATCCTGCACCATAACCCGCATCAAAGCTCCCTACTTTTGGACCTGTTTGTCCAAAAATCGCATTGTCTGCAGCAATGGTCAAATCACATACAACATGAAGCACATGACCACCACCGATAGCATATCCCGCTACCATTGCAATAACTGGTTTTGGAATGGTACGGATTAGACGTTGAAGATCAAGTACATTCAAACGAGGAATGCTGTCTCCACCAACGTAACCACCATGACCTCGTACAGACTGATCACCACCAGAGCAAAATGCCTTTTCACCTTTACCCGTTAATACGATAACACCTATTTCTGAATCATCACGTGCATCAGAAAAAGCGTCAATCATTTCATTTACTGTAAGCGGTGTAAATGCATTGCGTTTTTCTGGTCGGTTGATGGTTACTTTAGCGATACCATTATATTTTTCATAAATGATTTCTTCATATTTTTTTACTTCAACCCATTCTACTGTCAAACCGAGTTCCTCCCTTTTCTACTCTAACCTCATTAATTTTTATTTTCTCATGGCCTATAAGAATTTGCAAATGCTAGTACAGATTCCAAAAAACTAGCTGGTTTTTCAATATGTAGTGCATGCCCTGCAGAAGAAAAAATCTCCAACTCAGCCATCGGCAAGTTTTGCTTCATCCTTTGATTAATTTCTATAAATTTGCTGTCCAGCTCTCCAACCAATAGCAGGACAGGTATCTTCACCTCTATTAAAGCATCCCAATTGGAAGCTTGGCTGCCGGTACCCATCCCACGTAAGGAATTCGCAAGACCAATGGCTGTTTGCTCGATCCGTTCTTTCCGAATTGCTAACTGATTTTCTTTCGATAACTGTTTCTGCGTTTGGAATAACGGGATATTCTCCCAATAATCAATAAAAGCCGTTACGCCTTCTTCCTCAATACGTAAAGCGAGCTGTTCGTCTTTATTTTTTCTCTCATCCCTTGCAGCTGCATCAGAGAGACCTGGAGAGGCACTTTCTAAAACGAGGCCTGCCACATTCTCCGGATACTTAATCGTATAACTTAAAGCGGTTCTTCCACCCATCGAATACCCTACCAGGATAAATTGTTCAAGTTGTAGACTCTTAAATAATTGTTGTAAATCAGATATACACGCATCCATCGACTTAATCTGTTCACCTGATGTCCGTCCATGGCCTGGTAAATCTACGGTTACAAGCTTAAACCCACTTGGACAGGCACGGACGAATCGTTGCCAAGTGGAACTGCTTCCAGTAAAGCCATGAAGTAGCACTATAGGTATCCCTTCACCATGAACCTCATACCAGTACTCCATATCACCAACGGAAAAATACAAATCATCAACCCTCATTCGTTAAAATTTCATCAGCAATCGCCTGCCACTTGGACCGATGCCATTTCACATTTTCTTCACGGTCCGTCATCACTTCAACGATCGATAACCCTCTCATTTGATAACTTTCTTCTAGATCCCTCTTTAAATCTTCTTCTGTTTCGGGATTAAAGTAATTAGCACCATACATTTCTGCGGCTTTAGAGAATTCTAAATTCAATGGCGTACCAAATAATGCTTCAAAGTGTTTTGGATTTTCTGCTTGGGAAAGGAATGAAAATATTCCGCCTCCATTATTATTAATCAGTAAGATGGTAAGATTAATTCCATAATGTTTCACTGCATGCAAACCATTCATATCATGGAAAAAAGATAAGTCACCAAGTACAAGCGTCACCCTCTCAGCTGCAGCTCCCGCACCGGCCCCACTAGAGACCATGCCATCAATTCCATTCGCTCCCCGGTTGGCAAGTATAGAAATATTCTTCTCGTCATTTAGGAAAAAAGTATCCACATCTCTTACCGCCATACTGTTTCCAACATATAATGTACTATTTTCTGGAATAACTTTTTGCAATCCTCGAATAGCTTCTCCTTCGGTAATCCGTTCCTCAACTCCGGTCAACAGATGGTTTTTCGCTGTTTCATTCATTGCTTGCCATTCCTGCAACCATTCATATGAGAAATTGGGTTTATCCAACTCCAATAATCCCTCACAAAAATGTACAGGATCAGCAAATATAAAGTCTGTCACATTACCTGTTGGTTCGCGGTAGCCAGAATGATTTTCCACTATAAACTGTGGTACGTTTTTATTTTCTTTAATGAAGAAAAGATATGATTTCGAAACAGGCATCGCACCAAACCGAATAATAAAATCAGGCTTAAACCGTTCACGAATAGCTTCATTTTTTAGGAGTGCATCATAAGTCTCGATTACATTCCCCTTAGAATGCCTTCCTGTCCGCAATTGGGATAATGGATCAGCCAAAATTGGCAATCGCCACTGTTCTGCAAGCTCAGCAACTTTTTCAGGGAAGATTTCATCATCACCTTGTGGCCCACAAACGATTAATCCTTTTTGTTTCCCTTTCAAACGATTGATGAAAGCCTCCAGCTGGTCAAGGGTCAACTGTTTTTTTCCATCAAGCGGATATCTATATGAGTTCTCGCTATATGCCTTGTGTTCCCATATCCCTTCTAGAGAAAAATCTAGAGTCAAGGGTTCACGAAATGGGAAGTTAAGATGAACTGGACCTGGATTTCCTTCTTGGGCTATATAAACAGAGCGACTTGCCTTTTGGCGGACATAACTAAGCATTTCCACAGACGCCTCAGGTATGGCCATTTCCTGAAACCATTTCACATAATTACCGAATAAATGCAACTGATCAATCGCTTGTGGTGCGCCAACATCCCTTAATTCATGGGGACGATCAGCTGTTAACAAGATTAATGGCACCCTGCTATAATGAGCCTCAACAACTGCAGGAAAATAATTAGCCACCGCAGTTCCCGAGGTGCAGACTAAAGCAACTGCTGACTTCGTTTGTTTCGCTAAACCAAGTGCAAAAAAAGCAGCCGAGCGCTCATCAATGATGACCCACTCTCTAATTCCCTCATGTTCGGAAAAAGCCAAAGCAAGCGGTGTCGAGCGTGATCCAGGAGAAATAATAACGTGTTCAACTCCATTATTAATTAATTCATCGACAAAGTTAGCGGTGTATCTAGTTAAAATTTCTGTATGATCCATTCACGTTATCCTCCTAATACGTTTAACATTGGCAGCATCTTAATCCTAGTTTCTTCAAATTCCATTTCAGGGTCAGAATCCGCCAGGACACCGCAACCAGCAAATAATGAGGCTGAATCACCTTGGATCAAGCCTGACCGTATAGCAACTGCAAACTCCCCATTATCATTACTATCCACCCAGCCGATCGGTGCACCATACCAGCCGCGGTCTAACAGTTCATGTTCTCTAATAAATGCAAGCGACTCTTCTGTCGGAGTACCTCCTAATGCTGGAGTCGGGTGTAGATTTTTCACCACGTCAAAAATAGAGAATCCTTTACTTAAGACTCCGGTAACTGGTGTGTATAAATGCTGTAAATTCTTTAAAGGATGCAGAACTGGTTCTTTTGGCATTTCAACATCTGTACATGTCTTCAGTAACGCATCTTTAATCATTTTTACTACAAATTCATGTTCTTCTCGATTCTTCTTATCATGAAGTAACTCATACCCGATTTGCTTATCCTCTTCTTCCGTCTTTCCTCTAGGGGCTGTTCCGGCAAGACAAGTGGACAATAAATTGTTTTTCTCCAGCTTAACTAGCCTTTCCGGCGTTGCACCAATAAAGCAATCCCCTCCACTTTCAAATGCAAATATATAACTGTTCGATTGGGTATCATTTAGTTTTTTCAGTACTTGTGGAATATTCACCTCTTGATTAAAGCGAAGGCGCAACTCTCGAGCAAGTACAATTTTCTCCACTTTTTTCTTTTTCATTACTTCTGTAGCATCATCTACAGTTTGCTTCCACTTTATAGGTTCGATTTCTTCCTTTTGGATAATTTCAATATGTTCAGGAGTGAAGCTTTCAGAAAAAAAGAACGCCTTTTCCTGTTCATAAATTTTATCAGCAATATCAGCTGGGCAGTCCTCTTTATGAATAAATATATTTATCGTGAAAAAGTAATCAGACATAAATTCTGTCACCATCATTTCAGGTATATAGAATTGGCTTGTCTTAAACTTTTTCCATAGCTCTGTTTTTGGTTTCAATGGATCGAATTCCATTCCACCAAAAGCAACAACTCCAGTTGCAGGAATGGATGAATATTCATTTTCAATCCACGCTTCATTTAAAATTTGTTTCCATACTGTTTCCGTCTGGTGGTATCGGTCTTTTTCAGCCTCTATCGTTATCGTTGCACCAACACCAGTTATAGTGAGTGTGCGTTCGGCATTCATCCAATAGAAGCGATCTTTGCCAAAGCGCTTAGCCCCCTCAAAAACCTGAAGAGGGGTTTTCTTATTAATTCTCTTCGTTATACTGAAAAGCTTTACTGACTCATCGGAACGGATGGATTTGATTGCCGCATCAATTTGTCCTTCAAGCTTTTTCATTTTTATATCAATCATAATTAGACCTCCGATAATTACCACGTTCATAGGCTAAAATGCTCTTCTTATTTAAGTAAGCAGTTGGGCTCGAGCCACAGTGTACTTTAGCCGGCGTGGCTATTTTAGTATGTGACAGTTAGTCACAACACTAAAATCTCTTTCCTTCACTAGTAAAAAACATCCATTTCCATTTTATGCTCTTTTCTTCACTTTCTCAAGGAAAGGCCCGTTTTTTGACAAATTATAACGAACATGTTTAACAATTAATGTGGGAAAAATATAATGAAACATTATTTGTGATGGAATTGTATGCCCAAAGAACCGTTTGCAGACATTGCAAGAATCCACTGAATCAAAACAAATTGACATAATGTGCATATTTTCCTAAAATTAATTGGATAGAGTCTTAGGGGGAAGTCTAATGCAAACTGCTAAAAAAAATGAAATCAGAGAAGCACTGAATGAAAAATCAGGCTTTGATGTTTGGTGGCGTTTAATGCGACCGCATACACTCACTGCATCTTTTATACCCGTTTTTGTCGGAACGATGCTTGCCTATCATGATGGAATTATCAATTGGCTGCTATTTACCGCAATGCTGGTTGCTTCTGTTTTAATTCAAGCTGCAACTAATATGTTCAATGAGTATTATGATTACGTACTTGGTCTCGACACCGAGGAATCTGTAGGTATCGGAGGAACGATTGTCCGAGATGGGGTGAACCCAAAAACAATCCGGAATTTAGCCTTTGCTTTTTATGGAATAGCCGTTATTCTCGGTGTTTATATTTGTCTTGCATCAAGCTGGTGGATTGCTGTTATTGGTTTAGTATGTATGCTAATCGGTTACTTATATACTGGAGGGCCAATACCAATTTCTTACACTCCATTCGGCGAATTGTTTTCCGGTGTTCTAATGGGTAGTGTCATTATCGGCATTACGTACTATATTCAGACTCTTACACTCACGGCTGAAGTTATTTGGATATCAATTCCTATCACTATTTTAATCGGAAGCCTGAACTTATCCAATAATATCCGTGATCGTGATGGCGATAAAATCGGCGGAAGAAAAACAATAGCAGTATTAATCGGAAGAGAAAAAGCAATAACATTACTTGCTGTTTTATTCTTTGTTGCTTATGGATGGACACTTGGCCTAATAATTTTTAACCTCTTGCCGATTTGGTCATTGCTCACATTTCTTAGTGCACCGAAAGCTATTTTCGTCATAAAGAACTTCCGTGGGAAAACAGAACCGTTAGAGATGATGCCAGCGATGGCAGCAACCGGAAAGACGAATACAATTTATGGACTATTACTTGGAATTTCTTTAGTACTTGCTGTATTCTTCTAAACCTTTTTATAAACATGTGCTGCGCTACATTTCTCTTTCCTCTCTCATGGATTGTAAGATGACCTAAAAGGAGCGATTTGGATGCAGACATATTTATCTGATGAAAAACTGGAATATTTTAAAGAAAAACTACTGCAATTAAAAACCGAAACAGAACAACTTTTAAATACAAGTAAAAATGAATCGCCAAATGAAGCAACTCAAGAACTTGCAGATTACGGTAACCATCCGGCAGATATCGGGACGGAGCAATTTGAACAAGAACGTGATGCCGGTTTGGATATGGTTCATCGTGAAAAACTAATGGAAATAGAAGATGCATTGGAACGAATTGAAAAGAAGACCTATGGCATCAGTGAAAAATCACAAAAACCAATACCAGAAGAAAGACTGGAAGCAATGCCAACTGCTCGATTTCTTGTCGATGAAGAACAATAATTAAAAAACACAAAACAGGGAGCATCTCATACTTAGGATGCTCCCTGTTATTTTTATGCAAGAGTCGATTGCTTTTGCTCTATCCATGCACGCATTTTTATAAATACTGGTACGAATAACAGTCCAACAATAATCCCTTTCAAAATATTAAATGGAAGTATCCCAGCTAGGACTGCGCCCCATTTCACGGATTGGGTCATATCTTCCCATCCCATAAACCAAGCATAAGCCGGTAGGATGACAAAATAATTTAAAACGGACATTCCAATTGCCATCACAATCGTTCCTGTTACCAAACCGGAAACAATCGATTTCACACCTTTATGGTATTTGTGGTAAATGACGGATACTGGAACAACAAACATGACCCCTGCCAAGAAATTCGCTGCTACACCAATAGGATCTCCCGCTCCAGAAACTGCTAAATAGAGCAAATTCTTAATCAGGACGACAGCAGCTCCAGCAAGTGGCGAGAATATAAGTGATGCCATTAACGCAGGAACATCACTGAAATCAATTTTTAAATACGGTGGCAGGAACGGCAATGGAAAGTTCAAGAAAAATAGAATGAGTGAAATCGTTCCTAGTAGTGCTAATATAATTAATCTTAGTAAGTTTGAAGATTGCTTATTCGTTTTTTGCATCTTCTTCTCCTCCTTCATCTTTTGCTAATCGATTCTAACTCGTGATGAAGGATTGCCTTGCCTCGTGCATCCTTTGACTTTAGAGAAAAAGTAAAAAATCCTATAGCCTAGTGGGGCTATAGGATTTGAGTATGCAAAGGTAAATAAAGGTACACAAAAATCGCACCTAAATTGGCTTGACATCTTCTCCCATCCAGACTTTAACTGTCGGTCCTGGAATCACACCAGGTCAACCATAACATTCCATTATGGTTCGCGGACTTGAGAGTATTCACCCTTTACCGCCGGTCGGGAATTGCACCCTGCCCCGAAGATTAGAATCGATTATTTAATTACTAAAGATAAGTATACTACATTTTCTATATTTTGCAAGGGAGCTACTATAAATTTTTTATGATATTTTCAGTATTTATTGTATTTTTTAAAAGGTTATAATAAAGATGGTATTATGATGTGGTTCCAAGTCATTCAATTGCTTTTCATTTCGAGAGGTCTATTCATAACTGGAATACATGTTTATTAAAAACTTATGGAGTGGACGGATATAACCGAATGCTTATTTATAGACAAAATTGCAGGTTGGTTTTTCGGCATTCTCATTACCGCTGGATTCTTTTACACGAAAGTGCCAATCGGTAAACATTTCGCATCACAGCAGTTAAAGAAAAGACAGGATCAATGGAGGATTATAATACAAGCGAGACCCTCAAATAAACATAGCTCATATAATATTATTCAAAAGCCTTCATAATACACAAATAGTGATGTCATTTTTCTATATTGATAAAAAGAAAAAGATGCGGCTCAGTTTGCCGCATCTTTATTTTTTTGTTTTATTCCACATTAATGAACAGTTTGCCCTCCGCCTGTTCTCTAGCTTCGTTACCGTAATCATCAACCACTTTCACTTCGATGACCGCTCCTTCAGCAACAACACTGCTTGTTGCTGTCCAGTAACCAACATAATGACCTTCAGATGTTTCCATCATCGGTAATTCTGTCGGATTGGACTGTACATTCGTCAATGGCATGTGGATAACGAATGTTGCATCAAGTCCTGGTTCACTGTCGAATTCAAACTTTACAGTTTGTCCAGCATTTAAGGTAACATCTTCTTCAGGCGTTAAATTCTCAATCTCAGGTGCTGTAAAATCAACATCGATGCTAACTGAGTCAGCTGTTGTATTACCAGCCAGGTCAGCGGCAACTACTTCGATCTCATTTGTTCCTTCGTCTAGAAGAATGCGCAGTGAATAGTTGCCATCATCTACACGTGCACGCTCTCCATTTACTTCTACATAATCCAGATTAGCATCTGCTACCGTACCTTCTACCGTCACCGTTTCATTTTTTGATTTCATTCCATCTTCTGGACTATCAATCGTAAGTTCTGGTGCTTCCGTATCTGATACGATTGTTACCGATTCAGATTCCATAATTTCTCTTCCATCAAGTAATGTGACTGCAACTAATTCATTATCACCTTCAGAAAGATCAACCGGAATGTTAAAAGTACCTTCATTGCCGACTTCTACAGTATCCACTTCTTCCCCGTTATTCAACAGTTTGACGGAAGTAGTCGGCGACGCTGTACCCTCAACGTTTAATTGAGTCTCATTCGTAATGAATCCCTCTTCAGGAGAAGTGATGACCGGCCCCTCCACTTCATAACTTACACGGGCACGAATCATGTAATTACCTTCGCTGGCAGGCGATGCTGACCAAGCACCTCCTACATATTGGAAGCTTCTTTCTGCATATGGTCCATTCTCATCTGTAGCTAATCCTGGTGTATTTGGATTAGGATCTGTTTGAATGTACACCATGTAGAAGTCACCGTCTACTTGAATTGCATGTTCACTCAAATCAACAACCGTCCATTCATCCAAGCTACGTGTTGCTTCTGCTTCAAACGGACCGGCAATACGCTCTCCAGGCGCCCCATTCGGACCAGTAGCATCCCAAACTTCTACAGCGAAATCAACGCCGCCTGGGTTTGGCCAGTCAGTTCCATGGAATTGGAAGACTCCATCCGTCACAATTGCTGTGTCACGACCTTCTTCCAAGGACATTCGTACAGCCCAACCGTTACCCGCATCATAGAATGCTCGTGCATTTTCTGGCGTTCCATCATCATAGCCAATTTCTCCACCCGGAACAGTGTAGAACGGCTCAAGTTCGATATCGATTGTTCCATCACTTGTGAAGTCCACTTCCACTTCTTTCGCATGGTAACCACGTGCAAGAACTTTTACGGTGTAAACTCCTTCATAAGCAGTGATGCTGAAACTACCTTCTTCATTCGTAGAAGCAGGTTGGACGTTTGCATCCTCAACAAGGAGTAATGTTGCATCCGTAATAGCTTCTCCGGTTACTTCATCCGTTACATTACCTGTTACAGTATATTGATCTTGTTCTTGTAGTGTAAAACTAGCCGTTACTGATTCGTCGGCTTCAATCGTAACTGACTGTTCCGCAGAATGAAAACCATAGGAATCAGCAACAATCGTAAATTCACCTGCTGCATGGAGAAGTGAGTACGTTCCGTCAGCTGGATTCGTCTTCACTGATCTTCCACTTTCCACAACGCTAACCGTAGCTCCGACAGGTAAACCTGCAGGTGCAACTGATTCTTCCTTCGCTGCATCCTTTTCTACTGAAGGAGCTGGTACGATTTTGTCTGGATCAACAGAGCCACTCTTCATTCCAATGCTATCAAAATCTGGAGTTAATCCTTTTTGAGAATTCAGCCCTAAACTTGGCGCTTTACTTGAACTGCTTCTTGAGGTTTCTGATAAACTTACATCATCAATATACCAACCATCACGGACAACACTACCGTCCGTAGTTAAGTTAAAGCCGATATATACACGCTCCCCGCTATAGTCGGACAGGTCGATTTCGGCATCTACCCAACCATTGGAGACATTTGTAAACCGATTCAGTTGCTCCCAATTTTCACCATCTGTTGAAATAAATACGTGACCGAAATCCCAGTTGTTTTCCAAGTTATACCACTGACTGTATTGTAAATATGCTTCTCCTTCTGGTAAGTCAATTGGCGGCATGACAAGTGTAGCGTTCTCATTACTATTATACGTACCGCTCAGATTCGTAGCATATACATTCTCACCCGAAACTGCTGAACCAGGACCAGAAGTTGGTTCTCCGTGTTCCCAACTGCTGTTTTCACCAAATACTGTCCAACCAACAGGGGACCCCTCAAAATCCTCGGAATATCCTACTGTAATTCCCGGTTCTGCCGTTACCGAATAACTATCGGTTGTTACGGTGTTATTTCCGAAGTCGTTAATATCAAAGTGATAATCAAACGTACCTTCTTGTATATCCTCACCCGGAACTGTTACAACATACTCACCACTTCGATGATCTCCGGATAACCGGTTTGCTTCTACCCGATTTTCACCATAAACCACTTCTACAGATGTGATGCTGATGTTATCCTCTACCGAGAGGACAAGTTCCAAATCCATTCCTGCATAGGTACCCTCTGGAGCTTCATGACTATAAGTCGGTGCTTCCGTATCTTCACCTTCTTTTGTAACTGCTCCTTCAAGGACTCCTAAACCTGATACAACTGAAGAGACTGCATCATAAGCATTTACTAATCCATACCCAAATCCATTGTTCGGTGATTCAGGGTAAGTTCCATTCGTTAATGGAGTCGCTGTATTCATCAAAATTTCTTCCATCTCATCTACAGTAAGATTCGCATTCGCTTGTTTAAGCAATGCGGCCACTCCTGATACTGCAGGCCCAGCCATAGACGTGCCATTCCATCCACCTTCATACCCGCTTCCAGGAACACTGGAGCGAATATTTACCCCAGGTGCTGAAATATCCGGTTTGATTTCATCATAAGGAGATGGTCCTTGTAATGAGAAGCTTGCTAAATTATCGTTAATATCCGTTGCACCTGTCGCAAACGACTCTGGATAATTCGCTGGTGTTGCAATCGACCCAGGTCCACCTGGATTGAATAATGTCGTGTTACCAGCAGAGAACTCTGGGAAGATTTCTGCTGCACGCCATGCAATTACTACGTCCCGATACCATTCATCAAGACCCGGACCGCCACCCCATGAGTTGTTGACAACATCGGGTGCTTTCGTTGCATCTCCACCTGGAGCAAGAATCCACTCTGCCGCAGCTAGTAAATCTCTATCGGTACCACCTGCTTCAGTGAACGCCTTAACTCCAATCCATTTTGCACCTGGAGCAACTCCAATTTGGTTAGAACCATCCGGCTCTGCTCCAACCATAGTTCCAGTCACGTGAGTTCCATGACCTTGATCATCATATGGTGTTTCATTACCAACTGTTGCATCAAACCAGCTGTACGTATGGTCCACCTCTCCAGTTGCTGCATCATATCCACGATACTTGTCCATTAATGCAGGGTGGTCCCATTGTACCCCAGTATCGATACTGGCTACTACTGTACCTGAACCGTCAATCCCCATTTCCCAAGCACCTGGAGCTCCAACCCGTTCAATATTCCACTCGACATTAGCAATCTCTGCTTGTGGAGTATCAGCTTCTTCAGTTACTGTAGTAAACAGCTCACGAGTTTCGTTAGGAAGTATCTTTTCAACTTCCGCGAAGGTAGCGATTTTCTCAGCCACTTCTTTCGTAGCAGTAACTGCCATCCCGTTTACTATATGATAAGATTGGTAATCTTTCACATTACCATTTTCAATTTCCTGTTCAATATATGATTTTACATTTTGTTGAGAGCTAAAGGAGATTTCCTTTAATTCAGCGATAACAGCTGACCGTTGCACATGTTCTGCTTGATTGAGTGATAGTTTTGCATTTTCTGCATTTGCTTTTGCCTCTTTCGCAACCTGCTGTACATCTGCCCGCTCATAGAACTTTACTAGAAAAGTAACTTCTTCATCGTCTTTGAAACTGGATAACAATCGGTCACTCACCTTTTGTTCTACTACTTTAGTAGAATCATTTAACGAGTGATTGATCTTCCCGTTACTTTGTGCAAACCCTGCACCAGGTAAACACAGTGATGCAACCATAACTACGGAAGCAGCAATGCTGAATGCTTTTCTTCTTGTCTTGTGCTTTAATTTCAAAGGTTTTCCTCCCCCTTTTTGATTATCTCCCAGAGAACTCAACAACCAGTAGTCATACTTCCCCCCCTCTCCAATCCTTGTCGATTTCTCTGAAAGTGACGACAGGTAGATTCATGTTGTTAAACATAGTATAGTAAAATCTTAGTCGAAAGATTGTCGAATTTTGTCGCAGTTGTACTGAATTTTCGAAATTGAGTGATTTGAATTATCTTTTCCTCTTTTCGTTCACAGGACTTTTGTTAAGGTATTAGTAACATAGCAGTCAACATAGATTCCTTAATAAGGAAATTCGTGTATATAGACCTATAAATAAATGACTACCTTAGAAAAACCATTTTAAAATTGATGATATATCCCTAAAAAACAAAGAAAAAAAGACCTTCATTTTCTAACATCAAGAAAACAAGGTCTTTTATCCTTTAAATATCTTATTCCAATTTCAACACGTCAAGCCTATATACCTACTGAGCTTTTCCAAACAGGTCTTTATCACCTCTTGATTTTCTCAGCATTAGTCAAGTGGATTTAGGCTTTCCTGTCCTGTTAAGCTTTCTATCATTTTTACAAGCAATACAATTTCCTCTTCAATATCTTGGAAACTGGCGGTTTCAACCGGCGAATGCATATAACGAAGTGGCAAGGAAACGAGTCCAACCGGAACCCCTTTACCTGTTAATCGCATCCGGTCAGCATCGGTACCTGTGTTCTTAGGAGTCAATTCATATTGTACTTTCATATCTAGTTCTTTTGCGGCTTTTTCCAGCATAGCATTGATTTTAATATTAATTGGCGCACCTTTTGCAAGAACAGGCCCACCTTCTAATTTTACATCCCCATGTTTATCTTTATTGACCCCCGGGTAATCCGTTGCAAACGTCACATCACAGGCAATCGCCATTGTCGGCTCAATCCCCGCAGCAGCGAAATAGGCTCCTCCCATATTCGTTTCCTCATTTACCGTACTCACCGCATACACGCCCACCTGAGGATTTTTCTCAGACAGACGCTTCAACACTTCTGCCACGATAAAAGAACCAGTTCGGTTATCAAGACCTCTACCTGCTATATAACGATCCTGGAGAATTTCCGGCTCTGTCTTGTATACACAAAGATCACCGATTTGTACTTGTTTTTCCGCCTCTTCTTTTGTTTTAAAACCACAATCGATGAATAAATCATGTAGTGTAAAGTCGTTCTTCAGCCCGCCATGGTGTTGCGCATTCACACCGATCACACCTGTCAACTTTCCGTTATATCCAAGGACTTCGACACGCATACCAACCGCAGCTTTGGGGTTGATCCCACCCATCTTATCGAAATGCAGAAAACCTCTATCGTCAATCCTATTGATTACGAGCGCAATCTCATCGCTATGACCAGCAAGCAACACTTTAAAAGGAGCATCTGGATTGAGTATCCCGATTACATTACCTGCGTTATCCGTTCTCACTTCATGGGCAAAACCCTTAACATAATCCATCCACTTCCGTTGTATATCCATCTCCATACTTGAGGGTGATGCTGTGTTTAATAGTTGTAGTAAAAATTCTTTATTAAACTTCGTCATATGTTACCTCCAAATAGTTGTAAATTTAACTTTAATAGTATCAGAAAAAGACAAATAAGTTTACTTAGGAGAAGATTATCGATAAAATTTAAGCGAATACAAGAGAAGGAGTGTGTAGAAATGGCATTAAATCAATGGTTTGAAAAAGCAATGTCCGCCGATGATTATATTGAAAAAATGGAAAAGAATAAAGAAGGACTCCTCCATATTTATGATACCTTCAATTTACCAGATCACACCGATTTATATGAAAACATTCGAGAAAAAAATCTTAGAGCAATCGTTTTAACGGAAGACTGGTGTGGCGATGCAATGCTAAACGTTCCCATCTTACTTCGAATCGCCGAAAAAGCAAACATCGATGTGCGCATGCTTCTCAGAGATGATAATTTGGAATTAATGGACCAATACTTGACGAATGGTAAATCCCGCTCCATTCCAATTTTCATTTTCATTAATGAGGAAGGTAATGAAGTCGCAAAATGGGGACCACGTGCAGCTAAAGTTCAAGAGTTTATTGATGAATCCAGAGCTGCCCTACCACCTAAGGACGCTCCTGATCATGAAGAAAAAGCAAATGAAATGTACAAATTTATTGGAAAATCATTCCGAGATAACCAAGACTTTTGGGATGAAGTATACAACAGTTTAATAAACAAATTAAAATCCATCTAACAAAGCGGCCTCTGCCGCTTTTTTGTTTTATAACTAACTCTTCCAATCTTCGGTCCAAGGTCCGCAGAACAACGAGGCCGACTAAGAACGCCACACCCTGTGCGTGGGAGGCTCAGGGTCCGCCAAAGGAGCAGCGAGAAGTATTTGAACTGCGGACTTTAAATAGAATTTTTATCTACTATAACTCAACTTCAGAAAACTTTTCTTTATTTAATTCATCCACTTTTGCTAGATTCATATATTTGTGCTAAAATGAGTACTTGTGTAAAAAAATGAATATAAATATAGGAGTTGTTCAGTATGAGTAACAAATTAGAGAATGGTCAAATCGTTGAAGGTAAAGTAACAGGCATTCAGCCATATGGTGCATTTGTTCAATTAGATGAAAATACACAAGGCTTGATTCATATATCTGAAATCACTCATGGTTTTGTTAAAGATATAAATGATCACCTGCAGATCGGTGATGAGGTTAAAGTAAAAGTAATAGAGGTTAATGAAAAAGCGAAGAAAGTTTCTCTTTCTATTCGTGCAACTGAAGAAGCTCCTCAAGAGAATGTGCAACCTAAACCATCTGCTCCATCCCATCAAGAGAATGATTCTACTGCAGGATTTAACACGTTAAAAGAGAAATTACAAGAGTGGATTAAGCAATCTGAAAACAAATGATTCCAGAACGTTTCTTTAAGTCATACTTAGAGAAACGTTTTTTTGTTGATTTCCCATACTATATATCTTAAAGTTAGTATAACGATATGTTAAAAGGAGAGTTCCTATGACAAAAGTTACATTAACCTATGATAAGGCATTAAAATTCTTTAATGAAGATGAACTGAAAAATATGAAACCGTTTGTGGAAAAAGCTCACGAGCTGCTTCATGAAAAGACAGGAGCAGGGAATGATTTTCTCGGTTGGCTCGACTTACCGGAAAACTATGACAAAGAAGAATACGCTAGAATCAAGCAAGCGGCTGAAAAAATCCGTGGAAATTCAGATATACTGCTTGTCATCGGGATTGGGGGCTCCTACCTTGGCGCAAGAGCTGCTTTAGAAATGCTTAATCATTCTTTCCAAAACTTGCTTTCCAAGGAAGAAAGAAATGCGCCACAAATCATTTTTGTCGGTCATCACCTCAGTTCTACATATACAGCAGAATTATTTGACGTATTAAAAGATAAAGATTTTTCCATTAATGTCATCTCGAAAAGTGGAACGACGACAGAGCCAGCAGTTGCATTTCGGATTTTCAAAAAATACTTAGAAGAAAAATATGGTGAAGAAGAAGCAAGAAACCGTATTTTTGCAACAACCGACAAAGCTAAGGGTGCTCTTAAAGGCTCTGCAGATGAAGCAGGATATGAGACATTTGTCATCCCTGATGATGTCGGCGGAAGGTATTCCGTGTTGACAGCTGTTGGACTGTTGCCAATTGCGGTTAGTGGGGTAAATATCGACGAAATGATGAATGGTGCAAAACAAGCAATGGACGACCTCTCTACTCCAACTTTAGAGGAAAACCCGAGCTATCAATATGCTGCCATCAGAAATATTTTATATAATAAAGGAAAAACGACTGAGCTGCTTATTAACTATGAACCTAGTCTGCAATATTTTGCTGAATGGTGGAAACAGCTGTTTGGTGAAAGTGAAGGAAAAGATCAGAAAGGGATTTATCCATCATCTGCGAATTTTTCAACAGATCTCCATTCTCTTGGCCAGTACATTCAAGAAGGCAGAAGAAATATTTTCGAAACGATTCTACATGTACATGAGTCCCGTAAAGAGTTAACGTTGGAAGCTGCAGAAAATGATGCAGATGGATTAAATTACTTATCTGGGAAAACACTTCATGAAATCAATGAGAAAGCATTCCAAGGAACGATGCTTGCACATACGGATGGTGACGTTCCTAACCTGATTGTGGAAATTCCAAGATTGGATGCTTATACATTCGGTTATCTTGTATACTTCTTTGAAAAAGCTTGTGCAATCAGCGGATACCTTCTCGGTGTTAATCCGTTTGATCAGCCGGGAGTGGAAGCTTATAAGAAAAATATGTTCGCTCTTCTCGGAAAACCAGGATTTGAGGAAGAAAAAGCAAAATTAGAAGATAGATTATAAAAAAATGCGCCCAAAACAGGGCGCATTTTTTATCACCATTCAAACTCATACAAATTTTGATGGGTCACTTTCCAGCCATCCGCAGTTGCAGCCAAACCTACCAGCCCGATTGGTTCGCCATGCTTACCGATAAAAATATACTCAATTGTATTTTCATTCACCCTATTTTCCGCCAATGATTGAGAATCACTATATACTTCGATCCAATCTATTTTTTCATAACTGCTTGCATCTGGACGTAATAAATCATAAAGTTCTTTATCAATGTTCGAGACATACATATACAAGCTAAGGAATTCGAAAGCGTTCAGTCTAGAGAATTCCTCTATATCTTTTGATTCTTTATAATGATTATAAACCGACATCGTACCTGTCGAAAGGGGCCATCGGTTAAAAGCAATCAGCCCCTCATATTCAATCCCCTTTTCCATCAAATCGAATAATATATATAGACCACTACCATTATAGAAAGAGTGCTCCCTCCAATCATTCTCCCTATACGCCACCAACGCTTCTTCAACTAGAGGTGTATATAACGATTCCGGGTGATTCTCTATAAAAGTAATCAGCTCAGTCTCTAATGTATTTCTGTGCTCCTCCCACATTCCTTCTTCTAACATAGATGTCGATAAATAGTCATTCAAATAAGCTTGTGCAGGGTATAACGCATTTGTGATGTATGGCCCTTTAAAAATCAAGTCTCTGTTTTCTGGGTATCGATGATAGATCTCCTCCAGTTCCAATAATATATCATCAAATTCGTACCAAGGAATACCCTGGCTATTATCTACACCAGGAGAATGAATATCAAACTTTTCATCTATCAGCAGCAAATACTCTGCCATTCCTTCCAATCCTTCCCAGTTTTCAACCCGCTCTACGATTGCACCATAATTCACTTCAACTTGGAATTTGTCCTCCTCAAGAACATTCGTTTTTACAAGTTGTAATCCTTGTTGATGCACGGTTTCCAATAACTCTACGATTTCACTGGGACCATTATAATTATATTGATTTGCGTACAACTCCTCTACATCAGCTTGTTTTAATTGGTACTCTAGTTTTAGTCGGGAAAAATAATCGTTCATACCGTAACTTTGATATCTAAGTTTATTGAACAAATCTATAATGCTCTCCTCTGTTAATTCTTTTTTACCAGAATTGAAAGCACCTATCATTGTTTCTGGGGTTGTAAAAATTTCATCGAGTCTTGATTTCGTATGTTCCATTACCTCCTTTGTCATTTCCTTTGGAAGCGTCGCAAGTAATTCTTCTGCCTCAACCACCTCGAAAAAATTATCAACCGAATCTACTCCCAATTCAATTCGGAATTCTTCCTTTTTCTTTTCATAGTAACTTGTCAGATAATTGCTTGAAATATCCGCCTGCTCGTAGTCACTAAACGACGGTAATGCTAGAATTAAAAACAGAAAGATACCAGCTGCGAGCGCAGTATATGAATATAACTTCCCACGTTTTCGACGTTTCCTTTCATCTTCAGGGGCGTTTCTAAAGTTTCTCGTCAACTCCGGTAATCGTTCATACTCATTTTTCAAACCGTCCAATATTTTATCCAATTGTTTGTCGTCCATCTCTAGCCGCCCCCCTTCTTTCCAGTTTTAGATAAGCTTCCTTCAGCTTCCCTCTTCCTCGATGCATACGAGTTTTCACTGATGATAATTTGATTTTAAGAATGATTGCAATTTCTTCATAACTTTGATCATGAAAATAGAAAAGGATGATTGGAATACGATATTTTTCATCGAGTTGTTTGACAGCTTCGTGTAAAACATCATGTTCCTCTTCTTCAAAGTAAAAATAACCTGGCAGCCAGAGCTTTTTATCTTCAGTGACTTTATTAAATATTTTCCATTGCCGTTTCTTTCGACGATAGTGATCCCTTACGACATTCAATGTAATTTGATATAGCCAAGTTGAAAACTTACCGCGTTCAAATTGATGCAGACTTCGATGGATGTTAAGGAATGTCTCCTGTACAACATCCGGAATGGAGTCTGGTCGGATTCCAAATTGAAATGCCAATCTTTCTATGTATGGTTTATACATCGTTACAATCTCTGCGAAAGCTTGCTCATCATGTTGTTTTGCTTGCTCAATAATCCCCTGTTCTTCCACTGACTTCCTCCTTCCCCTCATGCCCCTTCAACTATGTAACGGAAAAATCTTCCTATAAGTTTCATTTGAGATAATCTTTTTTAAAAAATTATCGTTTTTATGTTTAATATTAAAAATAGTGGGTAATACTATAAACGTAAGACTTTCTCGTATTCCCCCTGTAAGCAGAGCGTAAATCGCTTTGCTTTTTTTTTGGCATTTTCTACTTGTAATCTATTTGGATGTCTGAAAAGGATGATGGCAGAAGAATTTTGATATACTGTTTATATTAAGTTAGGGAGGTTATATCATGGGAAACTTTGATGAAGTAATCAATCGTTGGAATACAAAATCTGTGAAATGGGATTTGGTAGAAACCTTATTCCAATCAAAGGACGTTATCCCAATGTGGGTAGCAGATATGGATTTCAAAGCTCCACAAGAAGTGAATGAAGCAATAATAAAACGAGCTGAACACGGTGTATACGGATATACACTGGCTGATCATGCGTTCAAAGAGTCGATTATCAACTGGAACAAAGAAAGACATAACTGGTCCATACAACCTAAATGGCTCACTTTCAGCAGTGGTGTTGTAGCATCATTACATATGGCAATTCAAGCATTTTCTGAGCCTAATGATGGTATTTTAATTCAAACTCCAGTATACCCGCCGTTTTATAATTCCATAAACGCATTAGACCGAACCATTATAAAAAACCCACTTATTTTTCAGGACAATTATTACACCATCGACTTTGCTGATTTTGAAGAAAAGTTAAAACAAGTAAAAGTATTTATCCTCTGCTCACCTCATAATCCAGTAGGTCGTGTATGGAGAAAAGATGAGCTGGAAGAAATGGCGCGTTTATGTATAAAACATAATGTGTTAATCATATCGGATGAAATTCATGGAGATTTAGTTTATCCAGGTAAGAAGCACATTCCAATCGCATCCCTTTCTGAAGAGATTGCAAACCAAACCATCACATGTATGGCTCCATCTAAAACTTTTAATGTAGCTGGATTGGCTGCATCGTATTGTATCACATCAAATGAAGAATATAAGAGATTGCTTGATAAAGCTTTTAACAAACAAGGATTTCATAGCGATCAATTGAACACAATGGGGCAAGTTGCTATGGAAGCTGCCTATACATATGGCGCTCCCTGGGTTGATGAATTGAATACTCTATTGGAAAGCCATTATCATTTTGTGAAAGAAAGCTTTGAAAAGCATGCACCTGAGCTCAACGTAGTGAAATCAGAAGGAACTTATTTACTGTGGATTGACTGCAGTGGGTTAAAACTAAATGCCAAAGAACTTAGAGAATTCTTCGTCAAAGAAGCCAAAGTTGGACTGAACGCAGGCAAGGACTACGGTGAAGAGGGCGAACAGTTTATGAGGATGAATGTGGGCTGTCCACGCGAAACATTGGAAGAAGCAGTTGAACGTATTATTGAGGCTGTAAAAAGGAATAGAATCTAATCTGTCACATTTAAAGAGTAATAAAAACAAGGCTTAGATATCATCAAATATCTAAGCCTTGTCCATTTCGATTATTATTAGTATACCTATCCATACTCGTATACTTTTCCTATTTCTCATCATCTGCTGTAATTGTTCCACAAACAATTCGATTTCCAGAATTTCCTGCTGGTTGACTATATCCATCATCGGGTTGATCATGGACTATCAACGACGTGCCTTCTTCACGCAACAAGGAATTCTTTCCATCCATTAATGTTGCTTCTGCTAACGTTAACTCCTCATCTACTTTGCCGGAACCATCCGCTTCAATATTAGGCAAGTCACCAAGATGCGGTCCTTTTGGATTCATTAAACCATGATCTTTGTCTTCAGGATTATAATGATTTCCTGCACTCGTAAAATCAGGTGGATCACATTTTGCATATTCATGGACATGGATACTATGCCAACCGGGAGCTAATCCTTCCAGCTTCAACTTAACCTTTACTCCTTCAGCTTCTTCGGTTAGGGTTGCTGTACCGAGTTTATCACCGTCAGCATTCAGCATGTCCACTTCTCTTTTCGAGTCGTCCTCCCCACTCGCACAAGCTGCTAACAGGACTAGTAAAATTATGAATATCCAACGCATGTCTTTGACTCCTTCTAGGTTACTATCAACAGTATCCCAGGAAAAGTCATCTTTAAACGTCTAACATCTTATTTATTTTTCTCTGAGTCCTCTTTTTCAATTTCATCAATTACATCTTTATATTTTTCTTCAAATTTCTTTTCTTCTTTTCTTGATTTTTTAATAAAGAAATATAGTGCCAAAACAGCAAATGACATAAAAATGATTAACATAATTACTGATGGCAAATATTCGGATTTGTCCTCAGGGAAATATAAAAACGGCATATAAATCATTTTCTCTCACACCCTTCTTACTTAGTATATCAAAAAGTTTTTGGACACGCATTCCATAGTAATCAGTAGCTATTATTCGCAAATTATTCATGATTTTGGCACAATAGAGTTGGGAGGTTTTAATGATGGACAAGGTAAAGATCGGTGAGATTGTACGAGCGCACTACCGCTCAGGAACATATATTGGGAAAGTGATCGAAGACCGTGGCGACAGGTTTCTGATTGAAGTGCTTGCGGTTTATAAGCATCCTCTTCAGGGAGATTTACATAACATGAACGCTACAAAGAATGTATTTTTCCACGAGAGAAAAGCTCTCGCCTTTCATGAAAAGATGAATGTTAAAAAACCAGCCGTGCATCCATATGATGGGGAAATCCCGGAGTATAAAGATTCATTGAAACAGGCTTTAGAAATCTATAAAAACAAACTTGAAGAGAATGACAGTGAATATAATCAACTTGCCTTGAAGACTTTACATCGACTAGAGGAAGAAGTGTATTCAAAAATTATAAAAGGAAGCTAGAGTCCCCTCACGCTTCCTTTATTTTTTACTCGCCTAAATGTTCTTTGATTACTGAAGTAATTCCTTCGATTGCTTCATCCTCATCATTACCTTCAGCAATGATTTCGATTTCTGCACCTTTTGGAATTCCTAGGGACATGACTCCCATAATGGATTTCAAGTTTACTTTTTTATCCTTATACGTAATTTGAATCTCAGAGCTGTATTGACCCGCCTTATTCACCAATAGAGTTGCTGGTCTTGCATGTACTCCAGATTCCGCTGTTATTGTAAAGTTTTTAGTTTGCATTGTATCGCTTCCCTTCCATCTATTTAACACTACGTATAATAATGTATTTTTCCTCTTTTTCATTATAAACAATTTCCGCCTATATTCAAACTAATAACTCAGGAAATCTCTTTAAAGATAAATAATATATTGCAGAAATTTGTCAATGATTTTTGAGTATGGTACCTTTACTTATGATAAGACCGAAGGAGGAATGGAACATGAGTGTACATATAGGTGCAAAAAAAGGAGAAATTGCGGAGACGATTTTACTTCCTGGAGATCCATTACGGGCAAAGTATATTGCAGAAACATTTCTCGAAGATGTAAAACTCTACAATGAAGTTCGCGGTATGTATGGTTACACCGGAAAATATAAAGGAAAAGAAGTATCAGTACAAGGTACAGGTATGGGAGTCCCTTCCATCTCGATTTATGTCAATGAATTGATAAACGAATATGATGTAAAGAAATTGATTCGTGTTGGCACTTGTGGAGCACTTCAAAAAGATGTCAAAGTTAGAGATGTCATCATTGCTCAAGGAGCTACAACGGATTCACAAGCTAACAAACTTATTTTCGGAGACATTTTCTATGCACCACTGGCAGATTTCAACCTGCTGAAAAAAGCTTATGATGCTGCAACGGATAAAGGGATGTCTGTTCAAGTTGGAAATGTATTTACTAGTGACAACTTTTATCGTGAAAATGCAAGACAAGTCAATGAACTCCTTGCGAATTATAATGTCCTTGCAATTGAAATGGAAACGACAGCTCTCTATACATTAGCAGCAAAATATGACCGTCAAGCACTATCGGTATTAACTGTGTCTGACCATATTTTAACTGGTGAAGAAACAACAGCTGAAGAACGTCAGACAACATTTAATGAAATGATTGAAATAGCACTAGAAACAGCATAAGATTTCTAATTCCGATCACCCCAGATAATTCTGGGGTGATTTTTATTGTCACCTAGATAAACATTAAGTTGACATTGATGACCTTTCTATGTAATATCTAAAAAAGGGAGGGAATATCACTTGAAACAATTTAGAACATTAGATCTAACCTTTGGGGCCATGTTTGTTTGTCTAATGGTAATTGGGGCAAATATTACCGTTTGGTTCCCAATGCTTGCCATACCCATTGGCGGAACGACTGTACCAGTTTCTTTACAAACTTTCTTTGCAATTTTAGCAGGATCTATGCTCGGTAAACGGCGAGGAGCATTTACCATCATTACATACATTCTTGTCGGTGCAGCTGGTGTGCCAGTTTTCGCTGGGATGCAAGGTGGACCATTTACATTAATCAGTCCAACTGGAGGATTTTTAATTTCATTTGTTTTTGTCGCTTTTGCAGCTGGCTACGTCAGCGAAAAATTTGGTAAAGATTCTTTTATTGGTTATACGATTGCTGCCTTGGCAGGTCTTGTAGTGAACTATGTAATTGGTGTGAGTTATATGTATCTTGCTATGAATACATGGCTCAATCTTGAAATTTCCTATATCGTTGCTTGGGCAGGAATGATTCCGTTTATCATAAAGGATGCAGCACTCTCTTTCGTTGCCGCAATCTTTATGATACAACTGATTAAACGCGTACCAGCGACTTGGATCAAGGCAAGAGCATCCTAAGATTCGACCTCTTCCTGTCTTGTTTACTAAGCAAAGGCCTTATGGTAAACTTGTTACTACTTAGGCTTTCAACAGGAAGGAAGAATCGACAGATGGAGATATTTACAAACTTTCCTTTATGGGCGGCTTTAATTGCAATTGTCATTGCACAATTTATTAAAGTACCAATAAAACTAATCGTTGCACGGGAACTTTCCGTTCGAATTGCTTTCAGTACTGGAGGAATGCCGAGCAGTCATTCTGCCGCGGTTACTGCACTAATTACTGCAATCGGTATTGTTGAAGGAGTAACTTCCAGTCTGTTTGCAATCGCTTGTGTATTCGGTGTCATTACGATGTATGATGCATCCGGTATCCGACGTCATGCAGGTGTCCATGCTGCCGTATTGAATCAGTTGATGAAAGACTTGCAAACAATTTTCGAAGAAGCGAAAGAATGGAATAAAAAAGATGATGAAAAAAAACGTGAGGATTTGAAGGAATTATTAGGGCATGAACCGATTGAAGTATTCTTTGGTGCTTTGACCGGTATAATCGTCGCCTTTCTCGTTCATCCCTTATTTTTATAACACTAAAGACCCCAGAATGACATCCATTCTGGGGTCTTTCATCTGTACTATTCACTGATAAATTCAGAACGAAAAACTTGAAGCGCTTCATTATCGTTCAATTCTGCCAAAACTTCCTCTGACAGACTCCCTTCACCCATTTCAATCACATACACATCAAGCTCTTGTTTTCCCCATTCATTATATACATCTTCTACTGTCTCATAATATAAATCGATTCTATTTCCTTGAATCGCACTTCCAATATCTGCTACTACACCATATCCATAAGATGGAATATAAAGCACGGTACCAATCGGAAAAACATTGATATCTGCGGCAATGGTCGAATACAAATCACGTTTAACTTGGACACCGGAATACGTAATTCCATACTCTGGATGGGCTTCCGTCTTTCCTGTCGACTCAAAGCCGGCCGTATATCCTGTTGCAATTACATTCACTTTATCATATTGTTCGAAATCAATAGCTTCTTCTAACGTTTGCGGCGCATCAATACTGTCACTCGATATATACGTAACCGGGGATTTCTCATGGTGTAATTCTTTGTTGTTCAACGATGTTTCTCGTAGTCCAAATTGTTCGGCGGTGATTCCACCATTGTCAACTTGAACCATTTGCGCATAGACTCGGCCGCTATCCTCTTCTAATGTGGTTACGGCCACTAGGAATATAGCAATAAATAATGTTATTATTCCTAGTTTTTCGTAAAAAGTCTTCATTTTTACACCTCTCTGGTACTTCCAATTTGATGGTTTTATATTTATACCACCTGATTTTTCTTTACACCAGATTAGGATGTCCAATTAGAATATGAATATACATCATAATTTAGAAATTTTAAATTTATCGGCATTATCATAAGTTTGTATACGATATGTGATATGCCAAACTGCAACTTTCCTAACTGCTTTAGATACTTGACCATTACAAAAAAGACGGGCAGGATTTTTTC
The DNA here is from genome assembly GCF_042678205.1 of Oceanobacillus luteolus. Classification (NCBI taxonomy): domain Bacteria; kingdom Bacillati; phylum Bacillota; class Bacilli; order Caryophanales; family Bacillaceae; genus Oceanobacillus; species Oceanobacillus luteolus. The sequence goes on along the minus strand of NZ_JBHUDE010000034.1, from coordinate 72,238 downwards.
CTGTCCGTCTTAGCATAAGCTAACATGTTGATTCTATTCGATATTTGCCAGGATTTCCTCAATCTCGGCCATAATCCTTCCAGCCTCTTCCCAATCACCATTTGATAAGGCTTCTTGGTAATCATCAAATAAAGTGGAGAATTGCTGAAGTATAACATCTGCTCCCTCTAAAGGAATGGATGGTGTCGTTTCCTCACCTTCCTCGACCTCTCCATCACCAATTGGTGTTGGTGGAGCTCCTCGGTCGATTAAATCAAAGAGAGCATCCAATGCACGATCAAAGTTTGATTCCATGACAATGTAATCTTCATAAGCAATTATAATTTGTTTTACTTCTGGTAATGACGTTTCATTGGCAGATTCAATATAAATCGGTTCAACATACATGATTGTATCTTCTATTGGAATAGCTATCAAGTTCCCTCGGATAACCTCTGAACCACCTTGGGACCATAGATTTAATTGTTGCGAAATCGTACTATCCTGATTGATCCTGTTCTCAATTTGCTGTGGTCCATAGATGTTCCGCTGTTTCGGGAAGGTGTAAACAAATAATTCTCCGTAATTGTCCCCATCATTTCGTACCCCCATCCAAGCAATCATATTTTGCCTATTCTTCGGGGTATATGGAACCATTAAGATGAATTCCTCTTCTTCATACTCCGGCAATTTCATCGTGATATAATATGGTTCGATTTCCACATCAGAATCGAAATAGTTTTCAGTAGCAAATTGCCAGTAGTCTTCTCTGTTATAGAAGACTTCTAAGTTGGACATGTGATACGTTCCATACATTTTAGCTTGAACCTTAAAGAGCTGTTCAGGATAACGGAAATGACGTTGTACATCTTCCGGGATCTCTTCCGTGAATAAGTCAGGGAAGATAGCCTGGTAAGTCCTTACCAACGGTTCTTCAGGGTCCACATTATAGAAGTCAACTTCTCCGGTATAAGCGTCGACTACAACTTTTACCGAGTTGCGAATATAATTATCATCTCCACTGAATTGTTCAGAATATGGATAGTTTTCGGCTACAAGATAAGCATCAATCATCCAAGCTAGGCTTCCATCATCACGGATAAAGATGTATGGATCTGAATCATATTCAAAGAAAGGCGCTATCTTAGTTACACGATCCATAATATTACGTGTCTTTAATAATCTACTATCCGAGTCGAGTTGATCAGATACAAGGAATCGGAAAGATGCTTGATCGATTGCAAACAACAAGCGGTTGAAGCCATTCAGCTGAATACCAGCTTCCTCTTCATAACGGCTTGACACGTTCTCATCCCCAGATGGGTAGTCAAACTCATCTACATTCGTATCTACAATGACATCATTATAATCTTCTTCCCCAAAATAAATTTGAGGACGCGTTACATCAATTGCCCCTTCAACAGGAATATTTCTCAGTAAATATTGTGGCTGTCCTTGGCCTGTAACTTCATTTACATGACTCATCGCCACACCATAACCGTGAGTATATCGAAGATTTCGGTTTACCCATGTTTGTGCTTGTTCTGGTAAATCTTCTGTACTTAATTCGCGGGCTCCGATAAAGACCTGTTGATAGTCACCATCAATTTCATATCGATCAATATCAATATCATTAAATTGATAATACGTCCGGAATGTTTGTATCTGATTATAGATATCTAGTAACGGACGAGAATCATTGATACGGATATTATCGATCGTCAATGCGTTTCTCTCCACCATGTCACGGTCAAGGGAATAATTTCCGGGATGCTGCTCTTCTTTAATTTCATCAAGATTATATGCAGCCTTTGTAAATTCCAAGTTCCGCTCCAAGTATGGTGATTCTCTATGGAATTCATTTGGTGATACGACAAAGTTCTGTACTATTATCGATGCACCCTGACCAGCAATCAGTAAGACGAAATAAGCTGCAATTGGAATGATTACCGATTTCATCCTTCCTCGGTATAAACCAATAATTGTCCAAACAGCTGCGATAATTGCTACAGCAGCAAGAACATAAGCTTTAGGTATATTAATGAGTTCATCTGTATAGCTTAATCCATAGACAACGCTTGTTTGGAATAAGTTGACCTGATTGGACAAGAGTGTATGATAAGGTTGGAGCAGATGAATCGCTGCGACCATCAAACCAACAAGGCCGATTGTTACTCCGATATGGAGTTGAGCTCTTCTGCTTAACCGATACATATGGAAAACAGAATAAGCGCCGGCTACGACGAGAAGTGCGAGTATCGCCAATGTAAGAATCAGATAAATGACAAACTCCAAGAATGGCAATACAAACATGTAGAAGGAAATGTCCATATTAAAATGCGGATCAGTAACTCCAAACTTTTCATGTTGCAAAAATTTTAGTAGCGGTTCCCAACCAAGTCCTTGGACTACTGAACTTCCTAAGACCCCTACAAGAAAAGATGTACCGACGATGATCAAACGGCTGAATTTCTTTTCGGCAAGAAAAGGCGGCAATTGGCTTTCATGGAAATGATTTACATATGAACTACGAATCCATTGTAATGTGATGAAAGTAGCGATGAAAAATAAAACAAAGCCAATTCCCATCAACGTCAATTTACTACCTAGTATAGTCGTAAAAACATTGCCAAATCCTAGGTTATCCATCCATATATAATCGGTGATCCAATTAAAAGTAAGTAAGAATACTAATCCAATTGCTAAAAGAATACCAAAGATTATTCCAAATATCTTCCCCGTTTTTTTCATTTTTGCTAGTTGTTCTGGAGTTACATTAGGTTCTTTTGTACTCACAGTAGACCTCCCTTTATTGTTTTTCTAACATTTATCATAACAGATATCATTCTGCAATGCCTCATATTATTATGTAAACAGCAATTTCAATTTAATTATCATGATACTGTTCTTTCATACAGCTTACACAGAATACCTGTGTATTTTGATAAAGATATGCTTTAATTTCGGTAGATCCTCGACTGCTTGGATAGCGCATTCTTGCATAAATCTCTTCATCGCTATGAATTTGTTTTTTGCATTGATAACATGTCTGCTTAATGTTAAATGGAAACATACATTTTGCCCCCTTCTATCTATGATGTAATACTTCCACCTAGTAGTACGGGTGTCCAAACTGAAAGGTTTCATATTCAGTAGAAATATAAGCCATTTTCATAAAAAAAACCTAACATTGGGTTCATTAAGATGTCCCAAAGTTAGGTGATTTTTTCGGATGATTTTCTTTTTTACGTACAAACTTCTCAAGTTTATCCAACTCAGCGAACAATTCGATAAGACTGTTCGCTACTGGAAAGACATATGTCCATTTTTCGTAATCCGATCCTTGTAATTCTTCAATAAGATTATTGATCGTCAAGCGCATTGCATTTTTCGTTTCCCTTTGTAAATCACGATCGAGAAGAATCTTATCCTGATAAAGTAGGAAAACATTCTCGCTATAATTGGTTATTTCATTAATCAACTTTTTGATCACATGACTTTTTCCGCTACCCATTGTTTCGATTTCTTCCATATTCTTTTCCAATTGGGTAATAAGGGTATACTGCTTTTCCAACACACGAATCATATGCTTGTAGATGACAATACTACGGAGAAAGTTGATTTTATGGCGGATGAACAGGCGGCTCCGCTCTCCAACTAAAATATCATAATAATCTTTGATTTTTGTAATTTTCTTTTCTATTTCCCGATCTTCATCTTTTAATGTCGGAACACTCATTGTTTTATTCGGTATGACTCGAAGTAAAAATAATGTCTGCGTAACAGCATCATCTATACGATTAAAGAGCAGTTTTTGATGATCGGGTGGGAAGACGAATGCATTGACAATAAATGCAGATGTTACACCAATCACTACGAGTGACAACCGATGAACAATAAATGCTATATCAATGCCCCCAGTACTTTGCAGCATAATCGTAATAATGGTTAATACAGTCAAACTAACCGTTTTATTCAAGCCCAATCGAACGTTTACTGCAATTGAAAGAATAACGACCGTTCCTACTGACAACGGATGGCTGCCCAGCAAGAATAAACCTAATAATGAAAAGATGACGGCAATTGAGTTTCCAATGACGACTTCTTTAAAGTATTGGAACGAACGCATAATCGATGGCTGCATCGCTAGTACTGCAGCAATAGCCGCAACAAGTTCCAGATTCATTTGCAGCAAACTTGTAATGACTAGCGTCAATGTGACCGCGATACCCGTCTTGAGCATCCGGGGACCTATATTAAATTCCATTTCTACACCTCAACATGAATTGCAATACTTGCATACCAGTCTTATTATAGGTTTTTCTTATTGGTTCTGCAACTAACATTATTTTAATACGAATGCCGTTTCACTATATCCTTCTTTTGTTTTTCTCACCTCTAGTATCGCAGGGAAAATTTCTTTCAATTCCTTCACATGGGAAATGACACCGATCATCCGACCAGACTCCATGAGGTCAACGAGGGCATCAACTGCTTTGGTCAACGCTTCCTCATCCAATGAGCCAAAACCTTCATCAATGAACATTGTTTCAATCGAAATGTTTCCCTGGAAGCTTTGAATGACATCAGACATACCTAATGCAAGCGACAATGCTGCGTTGAACTTTTCTCCACCAGACAATGTTTTAACATCCCTTGTCTGTCCAGTATGGTTGTCATATACATCAAGTGCGAGACCACTTTGTTTTCCGTGGGATTCTTGTCTATCACTTCTCGTTAGATAATATTGGTTATTCGATAATTTTTGTAGTCTGGAATTTGCGGCATGGATGATTTGCTCCAAATATTCCATTTGTAAAAAGCGTTCGAAGGAAATCTTTTTGCTGTTTTGACCACGAAGCATATCATATACATCACTGACTGCAGAGACGAGTTGTTCTTTTTTCTTCAATTCCTCATCTGCTTTCAGAATTTGGATTTTCCTTGATTGTGCACGCTCTTGATAGTCCCTTGCCTCATTAAGTTGCTTAAAAGCTTCCTCATATTGCTTTTGTAATTGGTCGAGTTCCTGCTTTAATGCGTTTAAATCCTTTGGTTGCTTGCCTTTTAAGCTCTCTTTTAGCTCGTCCGTCTGTTTAGTTAATATAGCAAGCTGTTGTTTAAAGGCATCAATCTCACTCTTCAATAACTGTTGTTTCTCTTCAGGGAGTTTAGCGGCATAATATGCGGCTTCATCCACGAAATTTTCTTCTGATAATTTCGTTTTAAATTTATCTTTTGCTTCCGTTACTTTTGTTTTTATACTGGACAACTGCTTTTCCAGATGCGTTTTATTTGCGTCGGTTTTGGTGAAAGATTCCCTCGCTTTTTCCAGTTGAAGTTGTGCATCTTCCCATGCTTTTTCTAGACTTTGTTTTTTCTCGGTAACTAATCTAATCTGTTTTTCCAGTTCTTCCAATACAGTTAGTGATTCCGGTATGTTACGCAAACGTTCTTCCAAAACGGCCCGCTTCGTTTTGTAATCTTGTTGAAGCATTACGTGTTCATCTTTCAACTTATTAAAAATCGGATCTAGATTCCGCTTTTCTTCAAGTATTTTTTCCTCTTCTTGCTTCTTCGCTTTCCGTTCTTCCCGAAGTCTTTCATAACACTGAACTTTATTACGCATGCTTTTGCCTTCGTCAATGAGTCTAGTGTAAAACTGCTCCAAATTCTCGCCATCTGTAAATGCTTTGATTTCTTCTTTCACTTCGGCAAGTTGAGATTTTTTAGCTTGAAGGATGATATTTGCTTCTTGGAATTCTTTTTCTTTTTTGTCTAACAATAATTTAGTATGTTGCAGTTCCTCCCTGGATACAGCTTGTTCCTTACTGGTTGCAATTTTAGGATGTTCGACACTTCCACAAACCGGACAAGGCTCTCCATTGTGAAGGTGTCCAGCGAGTACAACCGCCTGGTTACTGAGCCACGAAGCTTCTTTTTCCCGATAATCCTCTTTTAACTCATTATAAGATTTAGTGATTGTGGCAACAACCTGTTGAGCCTGTTCACTTTCCTTAGCGAGATTCTCATACCGTTTATATATTCTCGCCTGTTCCTCAAGCTTCATCAACCTGGTTGGTGCATCACTTAATTTATCAATTTCTTCATCCAGCTTAGAAATTTCCGTTCGTAAAAACTGTTGCTTTTCTTCAGAACCGAGCAGTTGTTTCTCTATTGTTGCGAGCTTCTGTTTCGTTTTTATACCTTTTTCTTTAATTCGTTCAATATCTAGTTTTGTTTCTTCAATACTTCTTACAATAGGAAGATACTTCTCCAGCTCATCAAGCTCTTTTCCAGCTTTCTCTCGCTCTGGTTTACGTTTCTCCTCATTCAAATATGAACTTTTCGCATGTTCCAATACATTAGTCGCTTTAGACAATTGATTAGTAACAAGCTGCAACTCATTTTCAACCTGTTTCTCTTCTTGTTTTGCCTGTTCAAGCTGGCGTTCATAAAACAGCAAAGAATTAGCCCGCTCAGCAGCAAGTAGCTTTACTTCCTTCTCTTCGAATTCATTATTTCGCTGGTAGAGCTTATTTAAGGTCTGTTGCTTTTTCTCGAGTTCTTGGAATCGTTCATTGAGATGCTGGGCTTCATGATATTCTTTCTGCATCTTGTTCGTTAATTCATAGGATTTCTTGTATGTTTCTTCATCATTTTTAATTCTTTCCTCATAATACTCAGCTTCATCTTCTAGAGCAGCTGCAACTTGATGAGCGTTTGGAAAATCAGTCTCTAGTAAATCGATTAGAAGAGATTCTTCTCGGAGTTTGATAAAGGAAGGGATGCTATGAATATACTCATTTCTGATTTGTAACTGCTTTTCATATTCGAGCTGCTCCTCGTTTCGTTTATTACGCAGAACTTCATTAATTGACTTATAGTTTTCTGTTTTAAATAGCCTGCGTAATATAGCCTCTTTATTCTCTGTATCTGATGTCAATAACTTACGAAATTCTCCTTGGGGAAGCATAACAATTTGTTTGAACTGATCATTGGTAAGTCCAATCAAATCTTCAACTTTTTGATTGACCTCCGATACAATTTGCCGATCAACAATCGAAATTTCTTCTTCACCTTGACGTTCATAAATGAAAATATCGTCTCCTGTTTTGGAGCGATTACCTTTCTTTACATGTCCTAACTGTCTTCTAATACGGTATTGTTTTCCTTTTAATTCAAATTCCAGTTCAACTGCTGTATGCACATCGTCTGATGCAAAATCACTTCGGAGCATTTTGGTCTCGCCCCGGTCTTGTCCACTGGCACTTCCATACAGTGCAAAGCAAATGCCATCAAAAATCGTTGTTTTTCCTGCACCAGTTTTTCCAGAAATAACAAATAGATCATGTTCCTCCAGCTCGGCGAAATTCACAACTTCCGTATCTTTGTATGGACCAAACGCTGTCATCGTTAATTTCAAAGGACGCAACTGTTTCTCCCCCTTTAAGTTTATTTATCTTCACTTGTAATCATGCTTAATGCTTCCTTAAATATGGTTTCTGCCTGTTCCCCAGGACCTTCCCCTCTTACTTCTTCGTAAAATGCACGAAACAGTTCCAAATCCGTCATCTTTCTCCGTTCTTTTATAGATTCGTTGTCTCCACTTAGATGAAAAGCGGAATAATGCTTCCTTTCCACATGCATGGCATTGGGAAATACAGAACGAATTTTTTCCATCGGGGACAATACTGGTGTACGGTCCAATAATCGGACAAATACGTAGTCATCACTCGCAGGAGACTCCAAAATTTCATCCATATAACCTTCAACCGTTCTCATTTCCCTTCGCGGGGTGAGTAATCGTTTTTCGACTTCCGTATTACCTTTTTCATCCATAGTGACGATATAGAAGCCTTTTTTATGATGCTCTTCAGAAATGGAATATTTAAGCGGAGAGCCTGCATAACGGATCGTTTCATTGGAAACGTAGTGAGCTTGGTGTAAATGACCAAGCGCCGTATAATTAAAAATTTCATAAAGGCGGGCATCAACATACTCTGAACCACCGATAGATAAAGGGCGTTCCGATTCACTTGTATTCTCAGCTTCTTCCCCATAAGGGGTTACAAAAGCATGTCCTACCCCTATATTTCTTGTGTTAGGAATCAGATTAGCTTGGATTTTTTCGATGATCCTACGCTGGGCATCATTATGATTACGTATGGAGTCATCTTTATAAAGGTTCCGGACTTGGCTCGGATCTGCATAGGGAATTGCATGAAAATATACTTCACCAAATTCATCCTTTAATATAATCGGTTCTATATTTTCCGTCAGCCTTCCAATAATGTGAAAACCATTTTTCTTCATTAGATTGCTTCCAAAGTCCAATCTGCTCGGGCTATCATGATTCCCGGCAATGGCAATTACAGGCACTTTTAAGTCAAGTACAATCCGTTGCAATACATCGTCCAATAATTGGATGGCATCCGTTGGTGGTACTGCACGGTCATACAAATCGCCTGCAATAATGACAGCATCCGGCTTCTCTTCTTCAACCATGTGAATAAATTGTTCTAAAATAAATGCTTGATCTTCTGTCATATAGACACCCTGTACGAGCTTACCTAGATGCCAGTCAGCTGTATGAAAAAACTTCATCGCATATACCCCTTCTCTTATATTTTTTCTAATTAGAAAGGCACTCGCTGATTATCCACGAATGCCTCTTTTGTCTTTCTTTATCATTAACCTTCATTAACCGCTTGTTTTGTTCGATGTGGTTTTTCAACAAATAGAAGTCCTAGACGATAATGATCACTTTCATAAAAAGCACTCTGCACAAATCGGACTTCCCCATTGTCGTCAAGAATATCAAGCTTAAAATAAGCACCGGAAGTTTGTAAGGCTTCATAAAATCCATCCGAACTATAGATTCGCTTATCATTTACTTTATAGACCACTTCACCTACTTGGATGTCCAACCTTTCTGCCGGTGTTCCAGGAATAATTCCAATTACGCGAAGACCAACTTCTTCGGGTTTAAAAAAGGCATTCTTTTGCTTTTCTTGTGTACGGAATCGATACGTTATAAATTCCCTTCCAAACAGAGCAATCAACAACGCAAGGAGAGACAAGCCTTTTAAGTAATAACCTGTTACTGATATAGCAAGAACAAGAATACCTAATAATAGGATTTTTTTACTCAAGTGTTTTGCCGCTAGAGGAGCAATGCTTGCCCTCACCCTATGGGAAAATCCAAGAAGAAATGGAAAAAGCACAAGGCCATAAGTAGTATCATTAATTGAGATCAATGGCCAGTAAGGTGCGAAACTTTCAATCACACCACCAGGCACAAGAAATATAAGCGGAATCATAGTCAGCTTTTTAATTTGATGTTCTCCAATCCAGATACCACGTTCACTTTTTAATAACCTGGGAAACGTCTCATCCCGTTTGACCCGTCGGATGAAAAATGCTTCCACAATAAGCATCACACCTAACAGTAACGCCAGCCCAAGATAATTTATATCCGTAAAATAAGATTCTGGTATATAATTTTGATTTTTTATAATTACTGGTGCAAACAACAAAACGATATAGGTTAGGCCAATCGTATAGCTTGGAGACAATAAAGTGAATCGTAGATGAATGGATAATATGATCATCATAACGCTTAATACGATGATAGTACCATAGGAGTATACTAATCCGACACCTGCGAAAATAATAGATAAGATAAGTCCTGTCAAAATTGCCGGAAACCATGTATATTTCCATTCACTAAATAAATCAAATACTTTAACCCCGAATTGTTGTCGTTCATTTTTTATCCGTTGATATCCCGCTAAGACAACTAGGATAAATATCCAGTAAAACAACGGATTGACAAATACCTTCAGCGCTCCTCTCGCTAATTCCTGTAACCATAGTTCAACCAAACAAACCACCCTCTATGTATCTATTGTAAAGCATCCATTACTACTATAATTCGCCACGATTCGTTTCTTTTCCTTCTTACAGGACAATGACTTCATGTTAACAGTATACCATGAAAATCAATATACAGGGGTGATGCAATTCATGTTTTGGAGCGAGAATTTCATCCTTTTATATAGGTTTTTGGGCAAGAGAAAAAACAATATGTCTTCTACCTCATCCGAGTTGTAAACCCACAATTTTAAACGAATTGTTTTCATCCTTTTCTTGTCGAAAAAATCAATAAAAAAACATAGGATAAGCTGCCTTATCCTATGTTTTATACATGAATTATTTATATAACTCTTCCAGTGCGCTGTCCAATTGGACGTCATCCTCACCAGATCGGATTTTTTCAATTACTTTTGCATCAATCATTCCAGCGGTCTGCTCATCCACTTCACCAGTTACTTTTAAGTCATTATCCGCTTGAAATTCCTTAACTGCTGTTTCTGTTTGCTCGTTAAAGTAACCATCGACACGACCAGGTTCATATCCCAATCCATCCAGCATAATTTGTATATTTTCGATGTTCGGATCACTATCATCTAAACCAAATGGTTCCTCTTCCACTACAATCGGATTAGCATAGTAATATTCTGGCTGGTCAACTTCTACCGTCGGCTCGACACCAGTCTCATTGATCCATTCTCCTTTTGGAGAAAGCCATTTATACGTCGTCATTTTAATGGAGCTGCCATCACCTAAAGGTAAAGCGGTTTGGACTGTTCCTTTACCGTAACTTGTGTGTCCGATGACATCATATCCAATCTCCTTCAATGCAATGGCAAGAATTTCTGATGCGGAGGCACTACCCTCATTAATCAAGACACTGATTGGATACTCTTTCTTTTCGTCCAGTCTAGAATGAAACTTATCAACATTACCATTGGCATCTTCAATCTGAATGTAAGGAAGATCACTAGGAACGAATAAAGCAAGGATTTCTTCCACAATATTGAGTAATCCTCCTGGATTGCCTCTTACATCAATCACTAATCCGTCTATTCCATCACTTTCTAATTCCGTTAAATGTTCCTCAAATTCACTTGCCGTTTTTTCCGAGAAATTTGTGATTTCAATAATACCCGTTGTTTTTCCGTCAACAGTTTCTGTACTGCTATAAACTGTTTCTACTGGGATGGTATCACGTACGATCACAACATCAAAAGATTCATTAGCCGAAGCACGCACTATTTCCAGCGTTACTTCTGTTCCTTTCTCACCGCGGATTTTAGCAACGGCTTCGTTCAGATTTAGCCCCTCAAGGCTTTCCCCATCTACTGATAGCACTTGATCATTTGGTCGCAGTCCAGCTTTTTCAGCAGGTGAATCTTTAATAGGTGAAACAATCGTCACAACACCATTGACCATACTTACTTCGGCACCGATTCCCTCAAATGAAGATTCAATTTGTTGATTAAATTCTTCCATCGATTCAAGATTCAAATAAGAAGTATGAGGATCATCCAATGTAGCAAGCATCCCCTCTATTGCTCCTTCAACAAGTTGAGTATCATCAATATTCTCAATATAATTTTCTTTAACTAAATTAAATGCCTGAGCTACCTTCTGTAATTCACCCGGTAAGTTGTCTGAACCCTTACTCAACCTTTGTTCTTGACGATTAGGGTTACTTTCGCCATCATCATTACCTGCTAAAGAAATACCTGCATAAGCACCTAGAAAACCGAGCGCTAAAGCAGCTATCAATAAAAGTACAATCTGTAATTTGTTAAGCTTCATCTTTCCACCTCAATATCTTCCATCCATTATAAAAAAGGATACCATTATATCTTTATCATGACTATGCCTAAGACTTCTCATAAATGAAATTATTTAATTGTGAATATACGTATTAGCGTGAACCTTATCATAAATGACGTATATTACTTTCCCCCAGTGTAACTATGAAACTTCATTAAAGAAAAAGGTATCGTCCATTTGAACGATACCTATATTTTAAAAGATTTAATTCATATAAGGAGCTGGGTTTACTGGATTACCATATCCGCCTAGATGAACCTCAAAGTGAAGATGAGGACCCGTTGATTTTCCAGTATTTCCAGTTGCACCAATTACTTCGCCTTGACTTACCGCTTGTCCTGGTGAGACATCAATTCGGCTCAAGTGAGCGGATACGGTTGTATAACTTTGGCCATCTATGTAGTGGGAAATCATTATAACATTACCAAAGCCACCCATCCAGCGTGCAGTACTAACTACTCCATCTGCAGGTGCCTTCAATGGTGTTCCCGTACCTACAGGGAAGTCGATTCCAGCGTGAAGCTTATGAACATTATCAATAGGATGGAATCTCATACCAAACGGAGAGCTTATACTGTTTCCTGCTGGGTAAATGAATATTCCATTGCCTCCACCACTTGTTCCACTAGATCCTGTGCTCGTGTCTGGTGCTGATGCAACTTTCTTGCCATCTTGATTCTGATTGGATTTCGCTTGCTCAGCTTTTCTACGTTCTGCTTCTTTCCGCTTTCTTTCTGCTTCTTCTTTAGCAAGCTGTTCCAGCTCACCAATTTTATTTTGCGCTAAAGCAATTGCTTGAGCTTTTGCTTGTTCTTCAGCTGCAAGAATTTCCTGTTCTTCTTCGATTGTCAATTTAATTTCTTCAAGTTCCTGATGCTCTTCTTCAAGTTGGGCCATTAATGTTTTTCTTTCAGATTTCTGCTCATCGAGCTGATTCTTTAAAGCAACAAGTTCTTTCTTCTGCCCTTCCAATTCTTCTTTTTTCGCAACTACAGTCTTTTTCTTTTCTTCCACTTCTTTTTGGTTTTCCGCTAGTAGTTGTTTATCAGCTGCTTGTTCTTCCATAATTTTTTTATCTTGATCCATGATAGTATTTACAGCTGTTGTCCGACTAATAAAATCTATGAAGCTTTTAGAATTGAAGATTACTTGAATCAGATTTACTTCTCCGCCGCTTTGTTGGATAGAACGGAGACGATCTTTCAGTAAAACATCACGTTTTTCTATCTTTTCCTCTAAAATTTTAATTTCTTCTTTTAATGTTTCAATCCGCTCTGATAACTCATCAATTTCTTTATTCGTTTCAGATATTTCATTCTCTTTAGTCGAAATATCACTTTGTGTTTTTGCTAATCTTTCATCAAGATCAACGATTTCTTGCTCTACTGATTTTTGTTCCTTTAGGTTTTCATCAATTTTAGATTCAGTGTCTTTTTTGTTGTTATCAAGGTTATTCTTTTCTTCTGATATCTTAGATTTCTCTGCTTCATGTTGATTAATCTTTTCTTTCAATTCCTGAATTGATTCTGCGGAGACTGAGGTTCCTCCTGCAGTTGCTAGAGTTGTGAGTAAGAGTGTAGTCATAGTGAGGATTAAGATGGATTTCTTCAACTCGTATTCTCCCTTCAATAAATAAAACTTTTTTCAGTGGCGTCCCACTTATGAATGAGTTAATCAAGACGGCGTCCATATAATTTTCACATTTTCAGAAAATATATGGACGGCACGCTCTGATTAAATGACTTCTTGTATTCTAAAAATCTATTACACTTTCAAGAATTTACGGACACTCATAACACTTCCCCAAACACCAATTGTGGCACCAATTAGTAAAATGATTAATGCCAAATACCAAGCAAATGGAGAGAATGGTAATAACTCGACAAAACTTATATTAATTTGACTTGCAACATTATCATATACGTACTGGTATCCAACCAGTACTACTGTAATTGGGATGATTGATCCCAACACTCCAAGAATCAACCCCTCCACAAAAAATGGCCAACGAATGAATCCATTGGTGGCACCGACCAGCTTTTGAATGGAGATTTCTGTACTTCTTGCAATAATTGTTATTTTTATCGTGTTTGAGATAAGGAATACAGCTGTCAACACTAGAGCTGCAATTAAAACAAGACCAACAATTCGGGCATAATTATTAAACTCGAAAAGCTTATCAACGATGTCTTGCCCAAAGTTCACATCATAAACATGGTCATATCCCATGATCTCCTCAGCGATTCTTTCTGTATCCTGAGGATCTGCAGCTTGAACAACATAAGCGTGGTTTAAAGGATTATCTTGTTCAAACAGTTCCCAAGCTCTTCCTTCTTCTCCCATACTATTAATCAAACTTTCCAGTTCTTCGTCATTCGAGGAGAAATAAACCCTTTCTACGCCTTCAATCTGTTTAACTTTGTCGCCTAAGGCTAGTACATCATCTTTTTCTGTGGTCAAATCGACCAATACTTTAATTTCCACATCGGATTCGATATTCTTCGCAAATTCATTCAAGTTGAATACGATAGCGAGGAACACTCCAACTAGAATTAACGTTGTGGTTACGGCACCAATGGAAGCGACTGTCATCCAACCATTACGGAAGATATTTTTTGTACCTTCCCTAAAATGCCGTGTAAATGTTCTAAACTTCATAACCGTATTCACCTCGTTGTTCATCTCTAACAATTACACCATTTTCAATAGCAATTACTCGATTTTTAAGCGTATTAACAATATCTTTACTATGCGTTGCCATGATGATTGTCGTTCCTCTTTCATTTATTTCTTCAAAAGTCTTCATAATTTCCCATGATGTATCTGGGTCCAAGTTTCCTGTAGGTTCATCCGCGATTACAATTCGTGGACGGTTTACGATAGCTCGAGCAATGGAAACACGTTGCTGCTCTCCCCCAGAAAGCTCTGCTGGAAGGAAACGTGCTTTATTTTTTAAGCCGACTTCATCCAGTACTTCGAGTACACGTGTACGGATTGATTTAGGAGATTCTTCAATAACTTCAAGTGCATAAGCGATATTTTCATAGACTGTCAACTTCGGTAAAAGTTTAAAGTCTTGGAAAACAACACCGATATCCCTTCTTAGAAACGGAACACGTTTTTCTTTGATTTTATCTAATTCCATATCATTAATGACAATCTTCCCGCTAGTAGGCTTTTCTTCCCGGTACATGAGCTTTATAAATGTGGATTTCCCAGCTCCACTTTGACCTACGATATACACAAATTCACCTTGTTTTATCTCAACATTAATTCCATTAAGAGCCGAGACTCCATTTGGATATGTTTTATAAACATCTTCCATCAAAATCATATATGTATCACCTTTATAATTTTATATTTTTTTCTTCTGATTGAATGCTGCTTGAACATTAGTAGATTACTCTAGTTATTATAACATCAATATGCGAGTTTTTTAGACATAAAATTATTACATTTATATTTCAATGATAATTTCATGTAATCTTCCTTGTTAATTAAGGGGATTATGTCGTTGGAAGGATGTTCCAATGAAAAATTTCAGCAAAATAAAAAGTCCAGCTCACATTGTAAGCTAGACTTATTTCATCCATAACTTATTTTTGTTCTGACAACCATGATACTAGTGCATCAAGATCATCACCTGAAACATTTTGTGCTGGCATAGAACCTTTACCATTTACAATAATGTCTTCAATTTCTTCTGGAGAGTAGTCACTACCAACTGATTCTAGGCTTGGTCCTGCTCCACCAGATAAATCTGCACCGTGACACATTGCACAGTTCGCTTGGTAAACTTCTTCACCAGCTGCAGTATCTACTGCAGCGCCGTCATCCGTTGATTCTTCCGTACCTGTATCACCTGAATCAGCAGGCTCCTCTGTCGTGTCGTCTCCTCCACCACAAGCACCAAGTACAAGAACTGCTCCGAATAATACTGCTAATAACCATTTCTTCATGCAAAAATCCCCCATTCCAATTGAGTAATTTGAACATCAATAATATTATATCCTAATTACTCTAATATAAAACACAGATAACGACATAGTATGTGAACAATTACCAACAAATTCCTGACTATGCGAGTATTGGAAGGATACAATATTTTTTTATTTTATTGCATTTGCGAACGTAAATAAGCATCGATGAAGACGTCAATTCCACCGTCCATGACCGCTTGGGTATTACCTACCTCTTCATTCGTCCGATGATCTTTCACCATCGAATAAGGGTGGAAAACATATGAACGGATTTGACTTCCCCAACCAATTTCCTTTTGTTCACCGCGTAGTTTCGCTAATTCTTGCTCCTGTTTCTCTACTTCCAGTTGATAGAGCTTCGACTTCAGCATTTTCATTGCAGATTCACGGTTCTTGATTTGCGAGCGTTCGTTTTGACACGTTACGACAATATTTGTTGGTAAATGAGTCAGTCGTACTGCTGAGTCCGTTTTGTTGACATGCTGACCACCAGCACCACTCGCACGGTACGTATCGATTTTTATATCTTCATCACGCACTTCTATTTCCACATCTTCATCCATTTCTGGAGTTACATCACATGATACAAAAGATGTATGACGTCTTCCTGATGAATCAAATGGTGATATACGAACGAGACGATGTACACCTTTTTCTGTTTTCAAATATCCATAAGCATTATGACCTTTAATTAACAGGGTGACACTTTTTACTCCGGCTTCATCACCTGGTTGATAGTCCAATGTTTCAAGTTGAAAACCTTTTTGTTCAGCCCACCGCTGATACATTCTTAAAAGCATTTCTGCAAAATCTTGTGATTCCGTCCCTCCTGCACCAGGATGGAGCTCAAGAATCGCATTTTTAGCATCATAAGGTTCACTCAAAAGCATTTCAAGTTCAAAGTCACTGATCTTCACTAAGAATTCTTCAAGTTGATCATTTAAATCTTTGAACAATTCTTCATCTGCTTCTTCTTTAACTAACTCATAGGAAACCTCTAAGTCCTCCAAGGTTTCTTCTATATTCTCCAGTGATTCGACTTGGTGCTTCAGTCCATTTGACTCGTTGATAACTTTTTGTGCGCTCTGCTGATCATCCCAGAAAGTTGGGTTAGCCATCTCTTGCTCTAATTCGTTAATCCGCGCCCGCTTATTATCTAAGTCAAAGAGACCCCCTAAAGTCTTCAACACGTGAAGTTATTTTGTCTAATTCATTTCTGATTTCTGCTAAATCCATCATACATCACCTCATAAAAATTTGAATGATAAAAACTGTTTAATAGCACAAAAGCGGAAGCGCCCTTAAGCGATTTACGGTTAGACTGTTTCACAGGGATAAGAAATCACGGTGAATATGACCGTGGCTTACTTACCACTGATGAATTCCAGAAATTCCGATATTCGCTTGGGCGCGGATTGACATGTGAATTAGTAGAATTTTAAGCCACAGTCAGAAACTTATATACGCTATTGTCTTTAGGCTGTTCTGTTAACCTTCTATTGATTCTTACCATGACAGTTTTTATATTTTTTACCACTGCCGCATGGGCATGGATCGTTACGTCCAACTCGGTTGTCTTTGACGATTGGTTTACGGACTTTTTTCTTACCATCTTGCCCACCATGTGCTGCAGTTGTGTCCTTCACTACTTCTTGTCGTTGCAAATTATCACGAATCTGAGCTTTCATTACAAACTTCGCAACTTCGTCTTCAATCGACTGGACCATAGCTTCAAACATTTGGAATCCTTCCATTTGATACTCGCGCAATGGGTCTGTTTGCCCATAAGCACGAAGATAGATCCCCTGACGCAACTGCTCCATTTGGTCGATATGATCCATCCATTTGGAATCAACCGTACGTAAAAGAATGACCTTTTCAAACTCTTGGAATTGTTCAGGTTCCAATTCTTCCCGTTTGGTGTCGTATGCTTTCTGAACCTTCTCCATAATGAGATCTATCATCTCTTCCGGATCTTTGCCCTTCAAGTCATTAACTTCAATATCTTCCTTATTGAGTAAATTCGCATGAACATGTTCGATAATCGCTTCTAAATTCCAAAGTTCTTCATCGTCGTCCTGTGTATGAGAACCAACTACCCGCTCCACAGACGAACGAATCATGTTCATGATGATTTCAGTTAAACCATCTTTTGAGTCAATTACTTCGAAACGTTGTTTGTAGATGATTTCACGTTGTTCTCGAAGAACATCATCATAAGCAAGGATTGTTTTACGAGCATCAAAGTTATTTCCTTCCACACGCTTCTGTGCGGATTCAACTGCTTTTGAAATCATTTTACTTTCTAATGGCTGATCATCTTCCATTCCAAAGCGGTCCATCATGTTCCGTAGATTATCGGACCCGAAACGACGCATCAATTCATCTTCCATTGAAAGATAGAACTGAGTGACCCCTGGATCACCCTGACGGCCGGAACGACCTCGCAGCTGGTTATCAATACGACGGGACTCATGTCGCTCTGTCCCAATAACAGCAAGTCCCCCAAGTTCAAGAACACCTTCTCCAAGCTTGATGTCTGTCCCACGACCTGCCATATTAGTAGCAATTGTCACAGAACCTTTTTGCCCGGCATTTTCAATGATTTCCGCTTCTCTGTAATGGTTTTTCGCATTTAAGACTTCGTGACGAATACCAGCCTTTTTGAGCATTTTCGATATCAGTTCGGAAGTTTCTACGGCTACTGTACCTACAAGAACTGGTTGGCCCGCTTGGTTACGTTCTTTAATTTCTTCCACTACGGCACGGAACTTTGCTTCCATCGATTTGTAAATCAAATCTGGGCGGTCATCACGGATAATCGGTTTATTCGTAGGAATTACGATTACATCCATGTTATATATGTTACGGAATTCTTCTTCCTCTGTTTTTGCTGTACCTGTCATTCCAGATAATTTATTATACATCCGGAAATAGTTCTGGAAGGTAATAGAAGCAAGTGTCATACTTTCATTTTGAATTTGCAGACCTTCTTTTGCTTCAATTGCCTGGTGAAGCCCATCACTGTAACGGCGGCCTTTCATTTTCCGTCCGGTGAATTGGTCAATAATAACAACTTGTCCTTCCTCTACCATGTAGTCATCATCACGGTGCATAGCTACATGGGCTTTTAATGCTTGGTTAATATGATGAGTTAAAGAAACATGATCAAGATCGAATAAGTTCTCGATATTAAAGTATTTTTCGGCTTTGTTGATCCCTTCTTCTGTAAGCTGTACACCTTTTGTCTTCTCATCGTACGTATAATCACTTTCTTTATTCAGCGTCATAACAAAACCATTCGCCTGTGTATAAAGCGATGCAGATTTTTTTGCTGAGCCGGAAATGATCAATGGGGTCCTCGCTTCGTCAATCAGAATCGAGTCAACCTCGTCAATGATTGCAAAATTCAAGTTACGTTGCACCATTTGTTCTTTGTATAGGACCATATTATCTCTCAAATAGTCAAAGCCAAACTCATTGTTCGTTCCATAAGTTATATCTCGTTGGTACGCCTCACGTTTTTGTTCCTTTGTCATACTGTTAATATTTAAACCAACAGTTAAACCAAGGAATTCATAAAGCTCTCCCATTTCACGTGAATCACGTTCTGCCAAATATTCGTTTACGGTAATGACATGTACACCCTTACCTTCTAACGCATTCAGATAAGCAGGCATAGTGGAAGCGAGGGTTTTACCTTCCCCTGTCTTCATTTCAGCGATATTTCCACCATGCAAGGCTGTTGCACCCATCAGCTGAGAGCGGAAAGGACGCATACCTAAAACACGTCTTGACGCTTCTCGGACAACTGCATAAGCTTCGACAAGAAGGTCATCCAATGATTCACCATTTGCTATTCTATCTTTAAACTCATTTGTTTTGTTCTTTAAATCGTTATCTGATAGCTTTTCCACCTCTGGCTCAAGAGCTTCGATTTCATTTACTGTTTTCTCTATACGTTTAAGTTGTTTTTTATTACCATCACCAAAAATCCTAGTTAACAATCCTGCCATTTATATACGCTCCTCAATATAATCAATGCCTTTATAAACAATAATAACACTATCCAATTGTTGATGACAACCTAAACAAAGGCCGATATCGTAATTCCCTCAAGCATTCAAACAAGTTTGCATCCCAACATTTATCCTCGAATGGAAGAACAAAAAGAATAATCCGTTCATCTTAATGTAAATCATATGGAGAGGAATACAAGCCCTACCTTCTCTAAAGGAAAAGCGTGATACTTCCATCAAAGATAGAAGCACCACGCTATTATAATAATTAACCTATCGAGTGATCTCTCGATAACTTGTTCATATTAACCAGATAGATCAGGCATGCGGCTCGATTAAACCGTATTTGCCATCATTTCGGCGATACACTACATTCGTATCACCTGATTCATCATTAGTAAAGACAAAGAAGGAGTGACCTAGCATATCCATTTGAAGTATCGCTTCCTGAGAGTCCATTGGCTTTAGATTAAAACGTTTTGTCCGTACAATTTCAAATTCATTGGAGTCATCATATTCTTCATTTTGAATTTCTTTCTCCATTTCTGCAAACACATGCTTTGGAGCACCATTTTGACGTGTTTTACGATTGATCTTCGTTTTATATTTACGGATTTGTCGTTCTAGTTTGTCCACTACCAAGTCCACAGCTGCGTATAAATCATCATGTGTAACTTCACCTCTTAGAAGCAGGTTAGTCATAGGAATTGTTACTTCAATGCGCTGCTCATCATTATAGACACTTAAATTTACATGAACATCGGTTGATGGAGTTGTTTCAAAGTACCGTTCGAGCTTGCTGATCTTCTTTTCTACATACTCTTTGATCGCTCCAGTAACCTCAATATTCTCACCACGAATGTTAAATCTCATAAAAGTGTCCTCCTTTATTCTTTATATATATATTATACTACTTTCCCCGCAACTTTACCTCCCGAAACGTTAAGAAAAAGTAAAGGCTTTCAAAAGAGACCACCGAAAACCTTGATATGACAAGCTTTAAAGAGTTTACAATATATTAATAAATTTTCTATTGTCTAATAAAATTTTGTCGATTTATAATCTTTTACATCGATACGACGCTGTTTATGCGATTTCCCAGGCAATATAAAAACAGTGTGCCGTCAGCACACTGTTTATCAATCATTTCTTTTTATCCAGGAAAGAGCCATCTGAAGAGGATACATTCTTATATGGATTTATATAAGATTGTTGAGTCTTCTTCTGTTTTTTCATTCGTTTCATCTCAAGCTTCAAATCTGAGAATATATGTTGCATCTTCGCTTGAATGTCAACGTTCATTCGAAAAATCCTCTCTCCTAAATGCTTTTCTTCATCCGTATACGGAGGGGAAATATGCTCCATATATTTCCCACGTTCTTCGATCAGCTCATTTAGTTGTTCAATGACAACTTCGCGTTCACCAGAAGATATCGGGTCCTCCAGCAGCTTCTGTAACTGTAGGGTAAGTTCGTGAACCTTTTTCAAATCATCTATCATATGCTAGGCCTTTGAGAAAATTTTTGCTTCCGGTGCTGCAATAGCACCTGCTTCCAAGTATCTCTGAATTCCGTCACTAACTCTAAGACATTTTCCAATTTCTCACGGCTGTTCTCAATATTGGCAGCTGTCAACTCACTAAGCATGAATTCGTATAAAGGTTGAAACTGTTTAGAGATCTCTACTTTTGGATCCAATGTAATCAATAGTTCTCGAATAATGTTTTGTGCTTTTTGGATGTTTCTGTTTTTAGCTTCATAATCATTGTCTTCTACATCTTTCATCGCTTGCTTAATGAACTTAATACAACCATTATATAACATTAACGTAAGTTCTCCGCCAGATGCCGTATTGACTGAGTTATTTTTATACGTTTGATAGGCTTTATTCATATCGTCTCACTCCTTTACCGCTACATATTTCCGCCAAAGCTCATTAACATAGCCGATTGGTTATTCATCATGGATATTGCTCGTTCCATTGCAGTAAACTGGCGCCAATATCTGTCTTCCACTTGTTTTAAGCGATCTTCAAATGCTTTGATACGGTCTTCGATTGATTCGAGTTGGCGTCCCATCGTGTAGGATTGGCTTGTTGAAGAACCTTTTCCAGCACGCTTGTCTATTTGATTAATTGTATTTTGCAGGGAATCTTCAAGACGCGTGAACAATCCACGAGAAGTCCCCTCTCCAGTACCAAACAGTAAGCTGTTTACATTTTCACCATTTTCTTCAAGTTGCTTCCTTAACTTTTCCTCATCAATTTCAAGTTTTCCACCATCGAGATAATTTTCTGTAGTGGTGATTCCGATATCAGCAAGCAAACTTATTGGTCCCGCCTCCGACATGGAAGATGACCAGACAGAACGATAATTTGTCAGAGAGGAAGAAAGGATTGGATCTCTCCGTAACAAGCCACTTTTAGCTTTTTCCTCCCACAGTTCGATTTCTTTTTCCGACATTTCTTCCATTTGTTCTTTTGTCAATGGAGGAAAATCCCGATATACAGGTTCATTTTGTAAATCATTCAAAGTCTCAACCAATTCATTGAACTTATCAACGATCTCTTTAATATTCTCAACGGCTTTGTCAGTGTCATGTGCTACAGTAAGTGTGACATTTTCATCCTTTGTTACGTCATGGAAATTGAAGGTGATCCCATTTAATGTATACTTATTTTCATTAGATTCCAATTCTACTACATCGTTATATGTAAACTTAGCATTTTTTGCATCAACCTTTTCATAAGTACCAGCTGAAAAGAGTTGTGTAAAGAAATCATCATTACCGCCGCTAAAAACAATTTCATCCTCATTTTCATTTAAATTATGAATTCCCGACCTTGTCGTTTCAATGACAAATGTTTCAGATTTTTCATCATAAAAAGCCTGAACATTTTTATCTGCATCAGAGATTTTTTTAGCGATTGTTTGAAGAGTATCCCCCTCTTCAATTGTGATTGATTTTTCATACATCCCTGCCTGAAAATCATTCTCCTTACTTGCTTCATCGTATGTCATGAAGATAAATTCTCCAGTTGGAATGGTAAAATCTTGTCCCGATAAATCAATCACATGCATCTCGCGGGAAGCAAGCTGCTCAACAGAAATCCTATAAGCCCCATTCCCAGCAGAGGATGATCCTGACGCAGTTATCGCACTTTCATTTGAAGACGAAACAATTTTTGGATTAACTGTACTACCGCCTATATTTAACCTTCTGTTTTCAATCAAACGTTCCAGTTCAAATATCTGTTTGTTGACATCTCGGAAGGCGTCACGTTGCCATTCCATTTTTGTTTTTTGTTGTTCCAGCTTATTTAATGGAATTCGTTCGGCATTCATCAGTTCCTTGATGATATTATCCGTATCAATTCCACTAGCTAGCCCACCTATACGCATTCTCTCACTTCCTTAAACTTTTCTATCTACAAGTAGTCCCATAAATTCCGCCATTGCCGCGTACATATCGAGGATTTTCTTGGGTGGAATTTCTTTGATCACTTCATCTGTGTTTGAATCAACGACGGTCACATAATATTTGTCGAGTTTATCATGTAATTCAAATTTTAAATTACGACGGACCGGTTCTAAAAAATTATTCAGTTTATCAACAGCTTCTTCTACCGACTCTGTTTTTAGCATCCCAAAGCCATCCAGTTTTTCATTAGTTTTTTCTTTTGCATTATAAGTCATTGTGGATCTTTCTGATGTCTGTACTTGATGTAGTATGTCACTTGGTGCGAAAGCCTGAGATCCAATTTTATCGATTGCCATCCCAACCATTCCCTTCCTATACCTACTATTACTATCGGTCAATTTTGATAGAATTCAAGACAAAATTGTATATTACTTATCAGTATGCGTATCTTTCATTAAATCCAATAAGTCGAGCGATAGATTTGCAGCAGCATTATTCTGCTCTTGAATATCAAGATAAATTTCTTTTCGGTAAATATCAACGGATTTAGGAGCAGCAATCCCCAATTTAATTTGATCCCCTTCAATACCTAGTATCTTAATTTCAATATCATCGCCGATTTGGATTGCTTCATTTTTCTTTCGAGTCAATACTAGCATGATTCGACCTCCCTTTTATCAGGAGTCAAGCTAGCTTTTGAAGAATATGTATCATCGTTTAAAATATATTGTTTCCCCATCAGTTGTTCTGTATTGATGATCACTGGTGCACGTAAATTAAGTGTACTATTTGAGAAAGGCTTGTTTAGAGTCACAATTGCATAAACAGCAACATCTTTTTCTTTATTAATTTGCAATGTAGTTAATAGCTCTTTTTCCAGTTTTATTTCATAGTTTTTATATATTAAATGTGGATTCGTTATAACAAAAGCAAGATCGCTCGTCTTTATAGACTGCAATAATTGAAAAGCAGCGTTGTTGGGCAAATCTAAAATAATAAATTCATTTTCATCCGGGAAGCCTGGAAGCCCATTTGGAAATTGAATAATCTTCCTTTGATCCACTTCGACATTTCCTAAATACTTTGTTGCTAATTGCATGCATTATTCTTCCTCTCAAGATTAGTTACGGTTCGATTACCGTTATTTTCAAATCATTTTTTTGTACAAGACTCGTTTCTACATCCCCAGGATGGTACGTAAATTGGGGAGAATTCGTTTCGGCTTGAATTTTTGGTCGATGGGTGGTCACATCAATCTGCACTTCAGCAGGTTGATAATCTAATTTCACAGAAAAATTGGAAGGAATAAAGGTAATGCCAAGTGCTTTCATTGGAGGATGTGTATTCCTCTTCGCCTGTGCGGCTATAACATTTCCACCATGTTCAATTTGCATAAGTTCTTTTCCTTCCCTAGCTCTTCTAGCAGTTCCTTCTTGGACAGCTTGCAGACCCTCCCGACTGAATCGGTCATTCCTTTCAAAAATGGACATCAGGTTCATATCCGCAAAGGCTTGCGTTTGATCAATTGTAAGCTTTCCAGGAACTGTACGAATGGTAACATCTGCTGGTCGTTGTTCCATATGAACTTTTGGAAGCTCTTGTTTTATCTCCAACTTTGCATCCGTCCGATTGATTGCTATTCTTGCAAATTGAGATTCCATTTGTAGTTGTGGGATTTTCACGCTTGCCGCCCCCTAGCTTAATCAGTAAATATCATCTGTAAGAAAAACCCTTAGAACCCCTATCATAAGGGCTAAGGGTTGGATTCATCTCTTATCTTAGAAAATCTAATAATGTAGGCTGCATGATCCGAGCGCCACTTGATAACGCGGCACGATGGATACTTTCCTGAGTGATTAGATTTGTAATGGTTTCAGCATAATTTATATCTTCATTTTTCGATAATGTTGATGTAGCGACAATCTCCTGTTTTGCAAGGCGATTTTCAATCAGTTCCAAACGATTCATTTTTGCACCTAAATCTGCTCGGGAATTGATAACATTATCGATGAAAATATCCATATCTGCGATGCTTTCATCCATATCTTCGTCAATTTCACCATTTAATTTGGCGATGAAATGATCAATCGTATCAAACAAACTCTCTTCACCGTTCATAAACACTTTGTTTCCATCAACGTTTGCCGCAAGCTCCGAATTCGTCGCTACTTTGATGATCACTTGACTATCATCAAATTCGACAACTATCGGCTCTGCATCTACATTTACAGGAGGTATATTCGTATTTGTTCCATTAAAGATATATTTATCATTTACTTTCATATTTGCTGTTTCAATTAAATCCGCTTTTATTTGCTCCACTTCTGCAGCTATACTTTTAAGTTCAGATTCTCCATACGTCCCATTACTCGCCTGTACTGCCAAGTAGCGAATTCTTTGCAATCCACTATTGACTTGGTCCAATGCCGAATCTAAATTATCGAGCCAGTTATGTACTTCATTTGTATTCCGTTGATATTGTTTCACTTGATGAAGTTCTGTACGAAACCCGATACCTTTCATTGCAGCTACAGGATCATCAGAAGGGCGGTTAAATTTTTTACCAGTATTAAGCTGATTAAAGTACTTATCCATTTCAGCATAACTTTGGTTTAAATTTCGTAGTAAATTGTTTGAAAGCATACTTTGTGTTACACGCATTTATTTATCCTACCTTCCTACAAGTCCCATATTGTTAATGATCCGATCCAATATTTCATCTGTCGCCGTCATGGTGCGGGCTGCTGCATTGTAAGCATGTTGGAATCGAATCAAGTTAGTCATTTCTTCGTCAAGTGACACAGAACTGACAGCTTGGCGATTACCATCTATTTGCGCTATTAATATACCAGTGTTTCTTTGCATACGTTCTGCATCTTCCACTTGTACAGCCAACGTTCCA
The DNA here is from genome assembly GCF_042678205.1 of Oceanobacillus luteolus. Lineage (NCBI taxonomy): Bacteria > Bacillati > Bacillota > Bacilli > Caryophanales > Bacillaceae > Oceanobacillus > Oceanobacillus luteolus. Next base: position 46,248 of record NZ_JBHUDE010000034.1, on the reverse strand, counting down.
ATCAACTTGGAATAGTCACCTTTAATCCCCGCTTCTTCAAATACAGCCGCAAGTCTAAGAGCATTACTGCCATCCCCTGCCCCTGCTCCAGTCGCCGGGGAGGAAGCTGCGATTAAATCAGTATTACCGATAATAGCTGGATTCACGAACATTTCTCCTGTTTCTGAAACATCGAAGAAATCAATTCCCTCTCCAGCATCTGCACCTTCACGGTGAACCTTATTAAATTCATCTATAAAATGATCCCTAATCTGCAACAACTCTTGTTGAGTTTGGAAGATGTCTCCTTCTCCATCACCAAAGCCATAAGCCTGAATAAGCGAATTCAAAGTCCCTTTTGTTTCAAGTTCTGATTGTACAGAAAGCGATTCAGAACCAATTGTAATAGAGTTGACGAGTTCACTTTTATCATCGCTAAAACTTACAGAAATCTGAGCTGGAGTTTCTCCAGTCACACCATCTACGAGAGTAATTCCGTTAGACTTAATGATAGCGACACCGTTCTGGGCATTATTAGTATTTTGCGGAACATTGTCATCATGGTCATTCTTTCTAGAATCCACATATTCCACTTCAATTGGTAGAATACCTGATAATTGATCAATTAAAGTATCACGTCTGTCATATAAATCATTCGTTACATATCCATTTACTTCCAAAGCTTTGATTTGCTCGTTTATGCTTTGGATTTGATTCGTTATGATATTTGCAGTATTGACTGTTTGGGTAATTTCTTCTTTTAAATCTGTTCGAATCTGTGTTAGTGAATGATTTAAATAATTAAATGTATCACTTAATGCAATACCCCGCTGCGCAACTACTGAACGGGCACCGTCATTTGTAGGGTTTACCGCCAGATCCTGCAAAGAACTCCAAAATTGATCCATCACACTGGAAAGACCAGTTTCTTGAAGGTCGTTCAATACATCTTCTACACGACCTAATGCGTCTGCACGCTTTTCCCAATAACTTGCTAAACTATTCTCTCCTCGGAATTGTGTATCAAGAAACTGGTTTCTAATTCTTTCAATTGATCCAGCTTTCACACCCGTGCCGATTTGACCTGGGATTCCCATGCGGTTTTTCGCAGCAGCCGGCATAGCCGTATCGGCTTGAAAATTTACTCGTTGACGTGAGTATCCTTCCGTGTTTGCATTTGCGATATTATGACCTGTTGTATATAAAGCAGATTGCTGGGTGAACAATGCTTGCTTTGCCATTTCCAATCCGTGAAATGTACTCATATGCTGTAACTCCTTTATCATAAACCTTTTCTAGTTTTCTAGCTTTAAGACCATCCAGCATTTGTTATGCTTTAGAATCAAAAATGGACCGAGTTGGCGATTCCATATTCGGCTTATTGTTATTCGAATAATTCATATTCTTAAGGGATGGACTTAATAAATCCAAGGACAATTGGACAAATTGCATCGATTGGTCAATCAAAGCAAGGTTCAAATTCTCTTGAGCTTTTAAATCTGTCATTGCCTTTGTCAGTTCAATCGTAACTTTTTCGAGCTTTGTCCGCTCTTCTTCATTTGTAATTCGCTCTAAAATCAACGTGATTGTTGGGTCCGCTCCTGTTAACCCTTCTTTTTCAACCCATTCTCCTACCAGTTGCATCCGTCTTGTTTCCGCTTGTTCCAGTTTCCGTACAAGTTTCCTTTCACTCACTAGAACACTTTGCAGCTTCTCAACTTCTCCCTCTTTAATAACTTCCGTCTTTTGCTTGGAAAGTTTCAAAAGTTCCTGATGCAAACTTACTAATTCATTTAAAGCTTGTATAATTTTCTCCATGGACAACGAGGTCCTCCTTTAAATCGAAACATCACTTAGATTTGACTACTTGCTCCAGAAATCCATCATTTTTTGAGCTGTTTTTTCAACATCAACCTTGTATTCTCCAGTTGCTATTTGTTGTTTTATTTCTTGGACAACCGCTGCACGCTTCTCATGCGGTTTATCTTTGCCTTGAAGCTTAAAAGCTTCTTTGGAAATCTGCAGTTCATCAGATCTGTTTTCTGCTTTTTTCACGTCCATCTGTTTTTGCATCTGTTGTCTATATGGATTTAAATTTAAATGATTCGGTCCGTTTATTTTCATAAAGCTAACCTCCCAACACGATCATGAATATATATCATCAATATGATTTTTTTATATTACTATTAATATCGGCATGTTCACCGATTTGTGAAGGATTAATATTTATGTTTATCTACTGCAATGTACGTACTCTGGATTTTTTTACGATCTTCTTTATTTTGTTCTTCCTTCTCAAATGTAGCGAGGTCATTTTTCAATTCTTTCTGACAAGATTCACAAATATGTCCTGCTGATATATCCCTTCCACAGCGTTCGCATGGATATGCAAGGTTAGGGACATCTTTTGGCAAGAGCCGTTTTTCTCTCACGAATTTAATGATATATTCTTCTTTGACACCAGTTGCCTCTATAATCTCTAACATTGTAGCTAGTCTATTTTCACGAACTCGTAAAAAGTCATATACGGTATGAAATGCTTTCTCTTCTTCGTCATAGCAATTTTTACATATATCACGAATAGTTTTTGCGAATACTGTACCACAACGGCTACAGTTTGCTAATTCCGCCATAATTATTTCTCCTCTTTTAACCTTATTCTTATATTATATCAAATATATTAACCACGGATTAAAGTTAAAGCATAAACTTCAGGACAACCACTCTCTATCAATAATCTGGCAGCATGTCTTAAAGTTGTTCCAGTTGTATATATATCATCGACTAATAACACCGGATTTTTAACCATTTTCTCAAGAGAAAATGGATTTTTAGTTGTGATTCGATCTTTTCGTGACTTTTTAGACTGTTTTTCTCCATCTACTCTTTGTAGTAGCAGCTCTTGTCTTATCGGAAGAAAACCCGCAAGCATCTCTGCTTGATTGAAGCCCCGTTCCGTTATTCTCTCTTCACTTAACGGGATAGGGACTGCAATCAAGTTTTTCTTCTGTGTCGTGAACTTTTCAATAAAGGCAGCGTATACATATGGACGAAATACTTCACCCAAGACATAATCTCCACGATATTTCCATTTGGCAATGATTTCTTGAATGAAAGAATTATACTGAAAGACGGAATAGTTATATTCCAGCGGATCACTCTTAAATTGATTTCTCCACCATTCACAATCGGAGCATTGCTCAAACTCAGTCATACGGCTACACAACGAACACCGCTTCCCAGACAATTGTTGTAAACCAGAGAGGCAAGATTCACAAAATCCATTCTGTTTATTCAATATGAAAAAGTCACTCCAGCCAAGATTATTGTTTCTATCTTCCATGCACCATAAACAGTTCAACTAAAAACCCCCTCTTTTGTTCATCTGTTTGATTTGATAAATCGCTTCAAGCATTGCTTCTGTTTTCCCATCATGAAAAAACACCACTTCTCCATTCGGATCATTCGCATTTCTACCAGCCCGACCCGCTATTTGAACAAGAGCAGCTTCATCGAATACGTCATGTCCTGCATGAAAAATTGCAACATCCACCGATGGGAACGTGACTCCCCGCTCGAGGATTGTAGTCGTTAAAATAACCTTCAACTTTTTCTGGCGAAATGCCATTACTTTTTCTTCCCTTTTCTCATCAGAGGCATGGACAGCATCCAATTCGGTTTCATTGTTAATCAATCGGTGGGCAATGAACAAATCTAATAATGGAGTTTTTAATCGATTCACAAGATCAATGGTAGGCACAAATATGAGCAATTGTCTTTCGGGGTTGGTTCGTTTCAGCAGCCAAGGGAGGAAGCGACTTGGAGCTCTGGAAGCTGCTAAATCCTTCTGTAAGGAATAACACATCTTTAATGTCGGAATTGGCAGGGGGTGGCCATGGTAACGGACAGGTACGAATACATGAGGAAGTTTTTTCCTGTTGATGGCTTTCTTTAAGTTTTGTCTCGGGGTTGCGGTGAGATAGATGGTAGTACCATTTTGTTTGGCAGCACGCTTTTGGGCAAAAGGCAAGGAAGGATCTGCATGAAATGGAAATGCATCGACTTCATCAACGATCATGACATCGAAAGCCGATTGATACCTAAGTAGCTGATGGGTTGTGGCGATGACAAATTGTGCATCTTTCCCTTTATCTTCATTCCCACCATACAAAGCTTGAATGGACACTCCCTCGAAAGCTTGGAGTAGTCTCGGTTTTAGTTCTCTGACAACATCTGCCCTTGGAGTAGCAAGGCAGACACGCATTCCTCTTTCTAAAGCTTTCGATATTCCCGGAAAAAGCATCTCCGTCTTTCCTGCACCACATACAGCCCATACGAGAATTTCCTTTTCTTGATTGATAATCGCAGTCTTGATACGGTTGGCAGCTTTTTCTTGTGCCGTTGTTAATGTCCCCTCCCAAGAACTGGGATTTTGATGTGTCGGCCATATAGCTGGAGGACCAATCCAATAGTATAGAGATTCACATTCCATCACCCGCCCCATTTCAATACATTTTCTGCAGTATAGGTGGGTACGGGAACATTTTTTACAGGGAATTTCAGCAAAATAGCGGTTATCCTTATTGCCACAGCGCTTGCATGTAGTGGTAAGTAAAGTTTTGGTAATAGCAGGTTTTGTATCGAGGAGTTTCTTTGAAAGAAGTAATTCAATCATCGTGGATTTGAAGGGAATTTCTTCAATACGAAGCAACTTGCCATCTAACACGGTGGCAAGCTCGCTAAAGTTTTCCATTATGTTTTGCTGCATGAACGGTATCATCCTTTCTATTCTAATACGACACCGGAAAACTCACCTGTCAACACCGTTTTTGAATGTTGGTTGTCACATGTGAACGTCGCACGTATAGCCATACGATTCGTTTTCACTCTCTCGTATCTTTCAATCTTAACCATGCAAGTTATTGTATCTCCAGTATACACAGGTCGTAAGAAATTAAAATTCATATTACTGGCAAGCACATCATGATCGCCTCCAATCTTTGTTGGTAATGTGGCGGTCAACAATCCTTGAACAACCAATCTGCCTTGGTTGTCTTCTGATATGTGATGTTTCCCTTCATCCTGTGAAATCTCCGTAAAACGTTCGACATCCCTTTTTGTAAATTGTCTTTCAAATGTAATAACTTCTCCTACTCGCAGCACTGTATCCCTCCTGACAACAGAATAATTTGGTAAGAATATGATAACGCATACAAAAGAGGAAGTAAATCGTAAAGTGAGAATTGGAATGAAATGTTACCTACAAACAACAAACAGCCTAACGATAATCGTTAAGCTGTTTTATTAGGCTTATATTAAAATAAAAATTAGACCAATATCGATTAAATTATTTCTCGTACCAACCTACACCAATGGCTCCTTCACCAAGGTGCGTGCCAATAACTGGACCAAAATAAGAAATGGATGTCTCAATGTCTGGATATTTTGCTTTAAACTCGGCTTCCAGATTGATTGCCGCTTGTTCATCATTTGCATGAATAAAGGATACTTTCAAATCTTTCCCTTGCTGAGCATCCTCTTCCAACATACTCATAATACGATTTATTGCTTTTTTTCGTGTACGGATCTTCTCAAATGCGACAATTTGTTTATCGACAAAATGGAGGATTGGTTTCACTTGCAACAGACTCCCAACAACCGCTTGAGCATTGGATAATCTTCCGCCACGGGTTAGGTTTGTCAAATCATCGACCATGAAATATGCCCGCATCGATTGTTTCATTTCATCTAAACGAGCAATGATTTCTTCTGGTGTTTTATTTTGCTTTGCCAGTTTTACCGCTTCATAGCAATAGAAAGCTTGGACTATGCAGCTTGCTTCAGAGTCATAGGCATATAGTTTAATATCATCGACCATTTGACCAGCACTGACCACAGCTTGGTACGTTCCACTGATTCCACTGGAAAGATGGACAGAAATAACTGCATCATAATCCTCGGCCAACTGCTCCAACTTCTGTGCTACATAACCGATGGATGGTTGTGAAGTCGTAGGCAGTTCCTTATGCTCCTTCAACTTTTGATAAAATTCTTTTGAAGTGATATCCAGTTCTTCACGGTAGGATTCATCATCAAACACAACACTTAAAGGTACCATATGTATGTTCAGCTCTTCGCGGATTTTCTCAGGTATATACGCCGTACTATCAGTCATTACAGCAATTCTCATTATTAACCTTCTCCTTATACATTCATTTATTCCTTCCAATCACCTGTTGGTAGCATTACGTTCGGACGTATGACATATATTTTACCTGAAATCTATAAATAAAGCATTATTCATCACGAAAATAATTGCAGGAGGTTTGTATGAACTGTACTAAAAAAATAAATAACCCCCATCAATATTGAGGGGGGTTATCTGTAATATTACAATACTTCTACCCAGCCATTTTTTATCGCTGTTACAACAGCTTGGGTACGGTCATTCACGTTCATTTTCTGTAAAATATTACTAACATGGTTTTTCACTGTTTTTTCACTGATATATAATGTTTCTGCTACAGCACGGTTGCTCTTCCCATCTGCAAGAAGCTGGAGAACTTGGCATTCCCTTTTCGTTAATAGATGAAGCGGCTTACGATATTCAACCACTCGATCTGATGAGCCAGACGCCACACTTTCTGATGAAAGACGACGGTATTCCTTCACTAGATTATGAGTAACTTTAGGGTGTAGGTAAGAACCACCTTCACTTACTACACGAATCGCTTCAATCAAGGAATCCGAATCCATCTCTTTTAACAGATATCCTTGTGCACCTGTTTTCAATGCATGCGTTACGTAATTTTCATCGTCATGGATAGACAGAATGATAATTCTTGTTTCTGGGAAATAGCGAACAAGATCACCAGTTGCTTCAATTCCGTTGATGTTCGGCATATTTATGTCCATCAAAACAACATCTGGATTGTTTTCTTTCACCAATTTTGCTGCATCTGTACCATCGTCACCTTCTGCTACTACTTCAAAAGATGGTTCGAATTCTAATATTCTTTTAACTCCCTCGCGAAATAGCTTATGATCATCAATTAGTACTACTTTGATTACTTTCTCATTTGTCATCTGTTCTTCCTCCCGATAATCAAATACTTCTAATTTCCCCTGTTTAATAAGTGCACTATTAGTCTGTGATGATATAGGGAACTCGAATGATGATGGTAGTGCCCGCATTAAGTTCAGATTTTATGTCTATATCACCACTGAGCATGTCTACTCTTTCTTTCATGCCAACAAGTCCAAAAGAGTCCTCTTTCTTTATATTTACATCGAACCCTTTTCCATTATCTTTAACAATCATAACAACATTTTCTCTTTGGATCTGTAATTTAATTTGAATAAGTTTTGGATCTGCATGTTTAATTGCATTTTGTACAGATTCCTGCATCAAACGAAATAGTGCTACCTCATACTTGTGATGCAATCTTTTTTCTTCCCCAATAACGACAAAATCAATTTCAATATCATGGTAATCTATTAGATTCCCTATATATTTACGGATTGTTGGTATTAGTCCTAAATCATCAAGAGCCATCGGACGCAGGTCATAAATAATCTTTCTAACCTCGTATAGGGAGGTCCTGATCATTTTTCGAACACTGTGGATCTCTGCTACTGCCGCCTCAACGGATTCTTGATTTAGCGAGCGTTCAATGATTTCTGAACGGAGGAGGATATTAGCAAGCATTTGAGCAGGACCGTCATGGATTTCCCGAGATAATCTTCTTCGCTCCTCTTCTTGAGCTTCAATGATTTTCAGACCAAATGCTTGTTTCTCTTTCGCTGATTCAATGAGTTCATTGACCTGGCTGAAATCTTCTTCAAGATAATTCTCGATGACGGAAATTTTACTTGTAATTCCCTCTGCTCGATTAATTGTATCATATAAACTAATAAGCCGCCGTTCGATATCATCGCGTTTCTTTCTTAAATTTTCTTCCTTTTCCCTCAACATAATGAGCTCTGTCTGTAGATTATGTGTGTCTTCATATACTTGATGAATATCACGTTCTGTGTATCTTTCAAACTCTTTACTCACTTCGGCAAGACGCTTCCTGGAGGCACGTACTTTCCTTTCTAAGCTGTCTCCCTCATTTATGTATTGTAAAACGAGCCGCTTTGTTTCCTCCAACTCGATTTGTAGGGTATCATACTCGTGGCGAGCATGCTCACTTATGTTGAAGATTTCGTTTTTGCTGCTTTTGACGACGCGTACCATTTCATCGATAATATAATCGATTGCTTTTTCCCCCGTCTTCAGAGTCAACGCTACCACCACCCTATATGCTATAATATACGAGACCCATTTCAATTTTCATGGGGTCTATTCCCTATTTTGGTATAATTCACCTGAATTTATCCTGATTTATACCAGTATCTTGAGTACCACAAAAGAAAAAACTCGCCCTAACTAGTTCATTTATAGGAGTGATTTAATGCTACCATATTATTATACTGTAAAACAAGAAGGACAAGATGAAATCATTATTCAGAAGTCTAGATTTATCGGTTACGTCCGCCGTGTTGAAACCGAAGAAGAAGCACTCGCCTTCATCCAGGAGATAAAGAAAAAACATCATGACGCAACTCATAACTGTTCCTGTTATATGATTGGGGAGCATGATCAAATCCAAAAGGCAAATGACGATGGTGAACCGAGCGGTACTGCTGGTGTTCCTATGCTGGAAGTACTGAAGAAACAAAATCTGAAGGATACTGCCGTTGTAGTCACCCGTTACTTTGGAGGCATTAAACTAGGCGCAGGAGGTTTGATACGTGCCTATGGCAACACGACAAGCCAGGCAATCAAAACAACAGGAATCGTAAAACGAGTACTCATGCAAGGCTTTTCTGTAACTGTTGATTATGGATTACTTGGCAAATTGGAAAATGTCCTCCGGCAATCAGACCATATATTAGAGACCATTAACTATCTGGAAAACGTCGAATTTGTTGTATACGTTGAAGTGGACGAGGCAGATAATTTCAATGACTGGATCGTCGATTTAACGAATGGCCAGGCCACCATCCAATTAATCGACCAGAAGTATGTGGAAATTGATGTAGAAAGTACAAGTGAGTAAGCAGAAAAGAACTTTGGTATCTCTATAATAAAAAAACTACATTCTAGATAACTAGAATGTAGTTTTTATTTATTTCACCAAACGCTGTTGTGGTTTCACACCAATATTATTGGTAAGTTCATTCACTAATGTGCGAATCAAGTCTTCTGATGTTTGAATTTTTTCATTTTCAGTTGCATCAATTACTTTTTTCAACATATTCTTGTACCGTTCTTGCTCACCCATAACTCTATTCCCGCCTTTTCATACTTTCCGTTCTAGTGTTTGTAAGCTTTCTAGTAGGTAGTAGAGAAAATGTGGAAGCTTACGTTACAAATAACGCAGTCTATATTTCTATTATTTCCTAAAGGACATTATACAACGAGATTCATAGAAAATCATCTATTTTCACGAAAAAATTTAAAAATCGACAAAATCCCTATCGCACCTAGCGCCCCAAGACAATCAAGCACCACATCTCCAGCATATGGAGTTCGATTCGGTGTAAACCCTTGATGAATTTCGTCCATAATAGCATATGCAGCTGTAAGGAAAAAGGAAAGTATTATCTGCTTGTACCATAGTATATCGGTTGTTTTACCCAGAGCATATTTAAATAATAAAGTAAGGATGAGAAAAACTAATACATGAGCTGATTTTCTAATAAAAAATTCCACCAACCCTGCAGCGCCATGGGTTTCCAAACTGACTGGCGATCCATTATATGTAAAGTAAATACCTTCCAAGTATGGTTCTATAAATGAAAAATTAATCAGATCACCCAGAAGTGGCTTCATGTCCTGGTTGTCGTATGGAGTAGCAGATGAGTAAAATATAATTCCCATCCAGATTATTGGCAGCAGCCAATATAAATACGGTTTACGCATGACTCACGTCTCCTATATACAAAGTAAAAAACCACAGTATCTTATACTATGGTTTCAAAATCTCCCATCCAATAAGGAAGGAAATGGCTATTCAACCCATTTCCTGTTCTTTTCGCCATCTATAAAATTCCAAGTAATCTTTAAAATCTTTTTTGGAAACTCCCGATTGCATGGCTTCTCTAACCATCTCCAACCATTCGGTATCCAGGTCTTCTATGTTTACTTCCTCTCCATCATAGAGAAGATCGTTCACCGAAACTTCTAATGCCTCACTTACTTTCTCAATGAACTGAATGGATGGGTTTGTTTGCTTATTCCGCTCAATCGAGCTTAAATAAGATTTTGCTACTCCTGCTTTTTCGGCTAGTTCCGTTATGGACATTTTTTGATCTTTCCGTATTGTTTTAATTCGTTCACCAAGCAAACCCACTCACCTACTTTTTAGAAAAATTATATCATATTCTAGGTGAGTAGTTCTATATATAGTACAAATTATTAAACAATTTATGCCCCTTCCTTAGATGATTGTAAAAACAAACGAATCTCCTCAACTGTCATTCCTATTTTTTTTGCTTCTTTGATTAGTACAACCCAGTCATAATCCAGTTTCAGCTCAACAGACAATTTCTCCAATTCGTTCTTCCCCCATTTACAATCTCAGGTAATCCAGCCGTCTTAGCTTTTTTTGCTTTAGACCTGTGACTTTGCGCCCCTACCTTTCAGTAGGTTTGCCATTTTCTGAGGATTCATTTTACTAACTAAGACTATCATACTATAAATTCTACTTAATTTGGATGACTTGTTTTGTCGTATTGATTCTAGTTTTGAGGAATAAAAATTCTACATTTTTCTTGCGCTTCTCACCTTGAGCCTTAATTGTATGAGCAAGCTTATAATGCCTCCTACCGCAATCAGCAAAGCACCAAATACGATGAAGGAGAACATATTTGTAGCAGTTTTCGGTAAAACTCCTCCACTACCATCCCCACCACTGTCAATGGTTCCTGTAATCCCCTCGGTCTTACTTTCATTGCTGTCAACAGCTTCTGCAGTATAGTAAATAGTGAATTGGGCGTCTAATCCTTGAAAATCATTACCGAGATGATGTGGAAAACGGACAATGTATTCTAATTCATCTTCTTCATTAGGTGATAGGATGCGAGGTGAAAATCCGGCGAACTCTGAAAGTTTGCCATTGTACAGTTCTGTATCATCATCCCATACTTCTAATAACAATTCGTTGTACAGTTTTGTATCCTCGCTTTCAGATTTAACTGAAGTTGAATACTCAAATTCAATATTTCCACTGTTCTTTATGGTCGTTGTTCTCGGCGCCCAATCCCCTGGTTTCATATTGCTGATGTCAAATAATTTATCTGCTGGCAACACGTCTATGGATAACCTTTCTTCAGCTGAGACGGAATTTGCATGTAACAACATACTAAATAGAACAATAAAAATTAATAGATAGGATTTATAACTTCTAATATTCATATGCATCTTCCTTTTTAGGAATTTGTTGCATCCGTTGAAATCTTCTTTTGATCATCCAACTGTCTAATCGCTCTCCATATTGTAAAAATGGAATATGCCAACATTAAAAATCCAGGAATAATAAGGAATGCTATAGCACCCTTTGGTGATTGTGCAAAGGAAGAAATATAACCGATATAAGGGATAGTAAACCCTTCATATACAGCGATTACATTCTCGGCAAGTACTGGGCTTGTATCAGGTGCGTTGTTATTATCCCCTTTTGTCGTGTAAGTAATATTCTCACCACTGCCAGAAACTTCGATGATTCTATGAGTTACTAATTTGTCTTCGGATTCCATGAACGTAATAACATCATCTTTTTTCAGATTATATTTTGTTTCACCATCAATTGGTTTAACTGCAATAATTGAACCTGTTTGGATGTCAGGCTCCATGGAACCAGATAGGACTGTTTTTAATTGATAACCAAAAACTTCTGGCTCTCCACCTGAGGCTTTGTTGATCACAACTAAGACTAAAACTGCAATTAGAGCGACCATTAATACAGTAGATACGATTCGATTCACCCATTTAAATAATGTTCTTTTTTTCATTTCTCTTCCCCCTCCTTAACTTCATCTTTCGTTTCATCGCCTGATAAGACTTCACTATCTTCTTGCTCTGCAGGCGGAACTGTATCTTTTCCAGACTCCGTTATTTCTGCTTCGCTTTCCTTCTTTTCTTCTGGCTGCTGCCCCTGTTCAACCTCTGTATTGTTGTCTTCTTTATTTTCACTAGTATCTTGTTCTTTCACTTTTTCTTGGTTTGGCTCGTTCTTTTCAGCATCTTCAGTGCTTTGTTCCGGTGCAGATTTGTGGTCCTCATTTGATTTCTCTTTCACATTGTCTGTTTTTTGGCCGGATCCACAATCTACTTTAATTTCAAAACTCCACGTCTCCATTTCGCCATCTACTGTTTCATACTTAGCCACAAATGCATATCTACCTGGCTCTTCCGCCGTAAATTTCAATTCCTCTGTCTGATTCTTTTTAAGTGCTGGAATACTTCCTTCACCAACTTTTTCTCCGTGTTTTTTAGGATTAGCTTTATGGTAATAAACCTCGTAAGATGCTGCATCGTTCATATCTTCTTTACCTTTATTTTTAATCGTTCTCTTTACCTCAAAAGGGCCACATGCATCAAAATTAGAGTTCCCTTTTTCCGTAAATACCAATTGATAGTCTACAGGCCAATACCCAGACTCTATCTTTCCTGCAGGACTGGTTGCATCAGAAAAGACAGCAGAAGTATTGGATGTAAAATGCATAATAGAGAACAGTAGCAGATACCAAATTAAAATAATTTTCGTCGTAAACCAAAAACCCCGGTATTTTGATCTGAATTTTCGTAAACGGCTTTGCCTCATAAAAGATCTCCGTCCTTTAAATGACTTTTACATTCTTATGTGTAGTCCTAAAAATATTAATCTAACATACTTAGGACTGCACACAATGCAGTCCGTGCGATTATCATTTGCTTTCTTCTACTTCTTGCACCGCTTCAAATGTCCAATTTAAATCCAGCCTGTTGCCTTGATATTTGTTTTGATTTTCTGTTTCTATAAACTCAAATATCACTTCAATTTCTACATTATTGTTTGGTTTAATATCAGTAATTAATAATGCAGGTGAATTCGCTTTATTTTTAATCGCATCAATTTGATGTAGAGTTCTATCAGTTAATTGAGTATTTATTACACCATTTACTTTCAACTCTTTAATTTTAATCTGACTGCCGAAATCATTTGGTTTATCATCTTTGTCGAAAGATTCATACGCGGAATTAAGAAAAAGCTTCCCGATATTTAATGTCCCGTCATTTACTAATTGAAAAGTATATTTTTCAAAAATATCTCCAGGCTTTTTATCTTTAAAATTGAAATAGAACCCCTCAGAATCTGATGTATTCTTGATTCCAAGATCAATTGTCCCTGACATGATTTGATTTTGAGTACTAACATCATCACTAAAATATGCAACAGTACCTCCACTGATCAACGACATCCCCACTAATCCGGTTACCATTCCCAATATGATATTTTTCTTAATACTCACGGGACCCCTCCTGATTGATTTCGATTTATTAATATTTTTTCTATGTTTTGATATTAATGGATTACTATATGTAGGAAGAGAAGAGGTTCATACCTCTTCTCTATTTGTATTTAAAGCGTTATCTAGATTCACCTGGAGTTTGGTGTGCAGTGAATGTCCACTCTAGCTCAAGTGCATCGCCTTGGAACTCGTTTTGGTCTGCACCGTTATCGACAAATTCAAATGCTACGTACATTTGGTCGCTTGTTCCAGCTGCTAAACCATCCCCTTCACCACTCAAACCAAGTAGGTGTGTGATCCAGTGTTGAAGATTTTCTACTGCATCAGGTGTCATGTTTTGAAGGTCATACAGGGTAGTTTCAGAAATAACATCATTGTAATCTCCAATAACCCAACCATTACCTGTCTTATCTGCGTTCTCTAGGAACAATACTTTGATATGTTTACCGAAATCATCAACATTGTCACCTTTTGCATCAATTACGTTGTATGCAGTAGCAAGGTCAATTGTAGAAATATCCAATGAACCGTTATTCTCTAGAACAAACTCACGAACCATAGTATCTCCCGGTTTTAAATTATCCACATCAATTACTACAGATGGGTTAACTGCTAAATCCAACGTACCTGCAGCAAATGTATTGTTCGAAACTTCTGTATCACTGAAATAAGCAAATGTTCCTCCACCGATTAAAGCCATCCCGATTAGCGCTGTTCCTACACCTGACATTAATTTTTTCTTTAGACTCATTATAAAATTCCTCCCCAATTAGTATAATTTTATTATTTCTTCCCCATAAAGCACTTTCTTCTTTGTCTCATCTATGTTGCTTGTTTCTTTGTCCCCCCTCCTTATGTATTAACGCGGTTGTTCTTTTTCGAGATAACCTCAGTGCTTTATAACGAACAACTTAGTCGTAGTATATTGCACTTTCTCAAAATAGGAAAACCTCAAAAACAGCCGTTTGTTCTATATATTGAACAATTATCTCTTGTTTTCTTTTATTTTCTTTAAATTACTAAGTTTTTAATATTTTTTACATCTTCTGTTCTTTATCATAAACCTAAATAGTATACTCTAGACGGGGAATCTTTAAACTAGTAAGGAAACATTGAAACTAGTCCCTTTTCTATTCCATTTAAAAGGTATATACTAAAGCTAACGTTACTAATGAGGTGACATGGATGAAATTTATATCATACGTATTAATGATTGTCGGGGTCGGCTTCCTAGCCTTTGGAGGATACCAATGGTATATGACTACAAGTGCCCAGAGCGAAGCTGCTTCAGAGGCGCAAGCACTAATCGCTGAACGGAATGCGATTAGCGCCGAGGATGATTTTGATCCATTGGAAGCTGCAAAAAACTTTAACCCCGAAATGGGAGAAACGGCCGGTATTCTACATATTCCGAAGCTAGAGGCTGATTTACCGATTATTGAAGGTACACATGAAGATGAATTGGAACGCGGTGTTGGCCATTACCAAGGAACTGCCTACCCTCTTCAAAATGAACAAATCGTCCTTTCAGGACATCGGGATACAGTCTTTCGTGAAATGGGTGAGTTGGAAATTGGTGATCATTTAGTTGTGCAAATGGAATATGGTGATTTCACTTATGAAATAACAGAAACGAAAATAGTAAGCGCAGATGATCGTACAATCATTGTTCCACATCATGAGGAAGTTCTTACTCTTACAACTTGTTATCCATTCAACTTCATTGGGTATGCACCAGATCGTTACATCATTTATGCCTATCCGGTAGAAAATCAAGATGATTAGATTCATCTTGATTTTTTTTGGTTATTTATAGTACCTTTGCAGTTAATTAGCTAAAATTCTACATTTTTTACCATAAACCATGCAAATTTAAATGGACTAAATTGACTATATCGGATATAATTTTATACAGTAAAGTCGTCTGAAGGTAATGGAATACGAGAAGATTACACATAAGAGGAGAAATTCAATTGGTATCGAGAATGCAAAGAAAAAAGAAACGTAAATGGCCATACTGGGTTGGGGGAATCTTATTAGCTATCATTCTGGCAGTAGGTGGAATTGGGTTTTACGTCTATAGTCAGCTCGGCAGCGCGGTAGATACGATGCATACCCCTCTTGCCCGTGATGAAGATCCCGAACGTCAAAAGCAAATCAAACAAATTTTTGATTCAAAAGATTCATTGAACGTTCTGTTACTTGGGGTGGATGAACGCCCAGGAGACAAAGGACGCTCGGATACGATGATTCTCATGTCTTTAAACCCGAAAACAAATTCCATGATCATGTTGAGTATTCCCCGTGATACTTACGTGAATATTCCAGGACGTGGCATGGATAAAATTAACCATGCGTACGCTTTCGGGGGAGTAGAGTTGGCAGTGGAGACGGTGGAGAAGACTTTCGATATCCCGGTCCACATCTATTCCCGCGTGAATATGGAAGGATTCAAACAAGGTATTGATGCACTTGGCGGGGTTACAGTAAATAATACCCAAAGCTTCTCTCAAGGTGGTTCCACTTTCGCTGAAGGTCCGATTCATCTGGATGGTGAACAAGCTCTCGATTATATCCGAATGAGAAAAAAAGATCCGCGTGGTGATATGGGACGTAATGAGAGACAGCGTGCAGTGATTACAGCAGCAATGGAAAAAGGAGCCAGCTTCTCCAGCATTACGAAGTTTGGTGAAATCCTTGATATTTTAGGCGGAAATGTCCAAACGGACTTGGACATGGATAAGATACAAACACTTTTCACAGGCTACCTCGGAACAAGACATAACATCCAAACGCTTGAATTGGAAGGTTCAGGTTCCACGATAAATGGTGTATGGTATTATGTAGTACCTGATTCAGAATTCAATCGAATCCATACAGAAATTACAAATCATATGCAAGGTTAATTCAACGCCCGAGGAGCAGATCCTTGGGTGTTAATTTTTGCTTAGAGCAAATGTTAACTGCCGTAAGTTTACTTTGATAATCTTCTCCAACCATTAGCAAGTAAATGATTGACATATTCTTCAAAAGGTATATCCTCTAATTCCAACATTAATGGACTCAAAGATACATAGCACTCATTCCGCTCATAGTCTACCGTCACTTTTACAACTTCATATCCGTTATGGTATTTAGAATGGAACCCTGAATCATGGATAATATCTCCCTTAACAGGACGAAAATCCGATTCAAACTCTTTTGTAAATGCCTCTCCTTGTTTCTGATTATTTGTAACGGACGTCACAAAAACAATTAATTTTATATTCATCAATATTTCCCCTTATCAACGAAATGTACTTTTTACACTGTATCCTAAATATGCATTATATACAAGATAAAAAGGAGCAGATTCATCCGCTCCTTTCATTCACCATTTATCTTTATCCATATACTCTTTTATTTTCCGTTCTTCCCATTCAGCACCAAAGATTCCACCAGAAAAAACCGAGAGCGCATGAGCTACCAAGCCAATCCCCCATCCTAGCAAGGGATAAATAAACCACCAGTGTTCCGTTGATGTAAAGAAATTAAGCAAGAATAAGAAACTATTGACAATGACATATATGATTAAATGCTGATAAAAATCCCGCAACTCCCGAACTCTTTTTCGAGCCCGTTCATACCTTTCTTCACCATCCATTTTCCACCCTCCTTTTGTTTCTGATCTACCGGTCCATCCTGAATCATTAAAACAATCTTCGTCCATAATCAGAATCTTCTTTACTGTATATTATCAAATTTATCTACGGAAGTAACCAATATAATTACCTAAATTCTTCAAATTAATTGCTATATACTCCACTTACAAGATGATATAATATTTGTAGAAAGTCTTACGGGGGGAGATATTAGAAAATGAAGCGAGTAATTTTTTTGCTTGTCGCGCTTTTGCTTTTAGCTGCATGTTCAGAAAAGGAACAGGTTACTCCAAATGAACGTTTCAAGGAATTTGCTTCGATATGGAGTAAACAAGAGTTTGATCAAATGTTTAATATGTTCAGTACAGAAACAAAAGAAAAAATAACAGAAGAAGAATCTATACAGCGATATGAAAAGATTTATAATGATTTGAGCATCGAAAACGTACATATTTCATTTGATGAACTGACGGAAGAGGAACTGGATGAATTGAAAAAAGAAGAAAATCCGAGTGTCACCCTTCCTTTCACAGTGGAAATGGATTCGTTTGCAGGGCCGATCAGCTTCGAATATGAAGCTACTCTAGTTCAAGAACTCGTTAATGAAGAAGAGGATGAATATAATTGGTTCGTAAACTGGGATGCCGGCTTTATTCACCCAGAACTTGTAGATGGTGGAGAAATCGGAATTGAAACGATCGAGCCGGTACGCGGTGAAATTCTTGACCGTAATCAGATACCGCTGGCCATCAATGACACAGTTTATCAAATCGGGATTAAGCCTGAGGACTTGGTCAATCCAGAACAAGCGAAACAGCAAATCGCCGATATACTTAATATAAAGAAAGAAAAAATTGATGATGCTTTAAGTGCAGGTTGGGTCCAGGATGATCTATTCGTACCAATTGCGACAATTTTACCAACTGATGAAGCATATGAACAGGTGATGGCAATTCCAGGAGTTCAACGCAAAGAAATGACCGGACGGATTTACCCGGGTGAAGAAGCGACAGCTCATTTAGTCGGCTATATCGGCGACATCACTGCTGAAAAATTGGAAGAATTAGAGAGTGACGAATACGGACCGAATGATAAAATCGGCATCCGTGGTTTGGAAAGTTGGTATGAGGAACGACTTAAAGGTAAACGGGGCGTAAAAATATTCATTAAGAAAGAAGATAGTGAAGATGTCGTTATAGCCGAAAAACCCGTGGAAAATGGAGAGACGATTCAACTGACGATTGATATCAACATCCAAGAAAAAATTTACAACAGTTATAAAGACGATTCAGGTACAACTGCTGCAATCGATCCTAAAACTGGTGAGACCTTAGCTCTTGTTAGTGCTCCCGCATTCGATCCGAATGAAGTGTTGTACGGGACGTCAGGAGATGCATGGGATGACCCAAACGACCAAGACCCTAGTCTAAATCGCTTTGCAGCGACATTCGCGCCAGGCTCTGTTTTAAAACCAATAACTGCAGCAGCTGGGATAAACATCGGAACATTAGATCCTGAAGAAGGGTTTGAAATCGAAGGAAAACATTGGAGCAAGGGTAAAGGTTGGGGTGATTACCAAGTCACAAGGGTTTCCTTATCCAATGGTCCAGTTGATTTGAAAGATGCCCTCGTCCGATCCGATAATATTTACTTTGCGATGCAGGCTTTGGAAATGGGCAGTGAAGCCTTTATCGAAGAATTTAAACAGTTTGGATTTGAGGAAGACTTTCCATATGAGTATCCGATACCAGCATCCACCATTTCGAGTACGGGAGAGATAAACGATGAAGTGCTGCTTGCGAACTCCAGTTATGGTCAAGGAGAACTTGAGATGAGCGCTCTCCACTTAGCAACGGCTTATACTGTATTTTTAAACGGTGGAGACATGCTAAAGCCAACCCTACTCTTAAGTGAAGATACAGGCCAGATTTGGAAAGAGGATTTACTGTCAGAAGAAGAAGTGAAACGGATGCAGAGTATCCTACGGGCAGTTGTAACAGATGGGACTGCAAAACGAGCGGAGGAAGAATCAAATGTGCCGATTGCTGGAAAAACCGGAACGGTTGAATTGAAGTTATCGGCAGAGACCGGTGGAGCAGAGAATAGCTGGTTTGTAGCTTACCCTCATGAGTCACCTGACATTTTAATGGCAATGCTCGTCGAGGAAACCGAAGATAAAGAAAGCGGACTTGCGATTGGTAAGTTTGTTGAAGTGATTAATCAGCTTTACCCAGAAAAAAATGATGAATAAGATTGGATTGAAAAACTCCCCTTTAGTTTTAAGGGGAGTTTTCTTGTTCTTTATCCATTGATGCTAATACGTCTGTCAATTCTATGAATCTTGTTTCATCTCTTTCGTCCAATGCTTTATCTATGAGCCGCAAGATGTTCTTTCTTTCCAACTCTTTCATAAAAGAATCGATTGTTTCCTTATCATTCAAATCACTGCCGTCTTGGGTACTGAAGTAATATGGTTTTGCGATTTTCTCGATTTGTTCAAGAAATTCTGGCAGTGTAATCAGCTTCACCATAGGGACATTTACAATTTCCTTTCCATTTTGAAATGCAAAGACCGCATCGATATTTTCAATCTTTTCCGTACGGCGATTAACACGGATTTCATTCGACTCGACAGGAATAAATTGAAATACTTTGTTGTTCATCATGACAGAAAAATATTGATAAGCCAAAATAATCCTTACAAAATTTTTCTCAGCTTTAATGTAATAAGGCTTCAGCATTTTTAACGTTACCATAACTTCACCACCCTTTTTTACTGTTTCATCCTGATTTTCAGTTAATTAATTGTAACCGATTTCACCAAAAATTACAAGTGGAATATTATAAAAATATTAAAAATACTGATATTATTATACGTATTATATGAATCCTCAGCAGATGTGTTTTTTCTTTTAAGGTATTTTGAAGAATTAAAAACGGGACAAAGAGTCATCGACTCTCTGTCCCTTTAGTTCATTTTTGTTTGAATCTGACTTACAATTTGATCGATTTCTATTTGAGAGAAGTTCCTGCCGTTTTCAGCCGCTAGAATCTTCTTCCCTTCATCTTTTAATACTTCTAAGCCCTTTTTCATATAACTCTTATATTCCTGATTCAACTCAGCGATTTCTTTTGCATATTTTTCATCTGTTCCAGGTGTGACAGCTTCTTCATATAAATCGATAATTTCCTCTCTTGTCTTGTCTGCTGGTTCAAATTCATGTGGATCCGTACTATCAAAAAGACAAATGCGCAATTCAGGCATAAGCACCATATCGATACTATTTGGATCGAAACTGCAATGGTATATTTCCACATCGAGTCCATGGTCGACACAAGCATTGGCAACCTTTTTCATGAATGTGGACTTTCCAGTACCAGCACGACCTTTAATGTGATAAATGTAATCAAGGTCAGCTATCAGGTTAGGTACTTCATTCACAATTCCGTCCACTGTATTCGTCCCGAACAATCTGTGGTATACGTAAGGAGTTCTACTCTGCTTCGGTTTATCACTCAACAGATTTTGGATGAAATTCTTCGCGAGAGCATCAGCTTTCTCAAAGTCCATTTCCTGAATATAAACTTTTTCCAAATCATCATGAACCGCTAAACCTTTTTGAAAATATTCATATGCCTTATTTGTAAAAGGTTCATCGTGATGAGCTAACACGGCGATTTGCTTTCCCCGGAATATGACTCCATCTAAATAGTCCTTACTGATTGGACTTTTAAGTACTTCAACCGAAGTCTCTTCTTTATTAGCTTCAATTAGTGCGTTTAAAATTTCTGTATTCAGCTTATAAGAAGTATCTTCAAGTCGGATTGTCTCCTGGATTCCATGCAGATTGGATTGTAAATGGTTAACGAGACC
Organism: Oceanobacillus luteolus; assembly: GCF_042678205.1. Lineage (NCBI taxonomy): Bacteria > Bacillati > Bacillota > Bacilli > Caryophanales > Bacillaceae > Oceanobacillus > Oceanobacillus luteolus. The sequence continues at coordinate 25,194 of NZ_JBHUDE010000034.1, read as the reverse complement.
GTCCGATGTATTTCCTCTAACATAATAATTTTTTAGCATCAAAGAACCATCCTTTACTAGGTTTATGTCTTTAGTTTATGCTATCAACTTCCACCGGTGATAATTATCTGCAAATTTCTCACTTATAGTCTCAAATTCGCTTTGTTGATACTTTTCAACAGACCGTATAACAAGCCAACCTCTATAGGATATAATAGTACAGCCTTCACCATACGTGGTGCAGCGAATAGCGGACTGCCGAACATGATGTTGAGCCAGATTGGTGTTAAGATCAATGTGATCAAGATTGTGACTACCAAATTTGCAATCGCCACACGGGTTAGGGTGATTTCTTTTTTATAGAAAAACCAGCCGAATATAATCCCAATCAGCAAAGCATTAAAAGTAAATCCAGGGAAAAAGAACCCTGCTGGCCTCAGGACAAATCCAATTATGTCTGCGACAGCCGAAGCAATTCCAGCGTTGATCGGTCCGTATAAATAGGCGAGTACCGCAATTGGCAAGAAAGCAAAGCCTATCTCCAATAACGGGCCAAGTGACAAGGTAAATTGGTTTAACACTAGATTGATGCCGACTAATGCTGCAGTAAACGTCAGCATCTTTGTCGGATTTTTTGTATGTACTTTGGACGCTCCTTTTGTAAGACTCATAAAATCACCCTTCTATTACGTAATTCATATCTTTTCTCGTATCATATCCTATATTGCAAAAATCGCCAACTGATTATATAAAAAGCGACTCTCCTTGTTAAAGAAGAATCGCGTTTGTATCATATGGAAACTTTATTCAGTTGGTTACTACTTATCCATAAAGCCAGCTGACCACTTACCGGGATAAAACAAATTTCTCGATTGCTTCCCCTACTCCACCTTCATTATTGGTGACCGTCATATAATCTGCAACTTTTTTAATCGCTTCTTGAGCGTTACCCATAGCGACACCAATGCCCGCTTCTTGAATCATTTTAATATCGTTCAAACTATCCCCGCAAGCCATGACATTCTCCATCGTAATGCCAATCCGGTCACATAAGAAGTGTAACGCTTGGGCTTTGCTGACTCCCTTGGCATTTACCTCAATGTTCGTAGGCAGGGAATTCGATAACTCAAGCTCTTCATATTTTGAGAACTCTTTAACTAAGATATCAAGCTTCTGTTGATCTTCCGTATAACAGCCAAACTTCAACCATTCGTAGTTGTCAAAGTCAGTAGGAATCTCTTCACGGAAAGCCCCTTCTGTGGCTATCATCCACATACCTACACCGACTTGGCTCGCTATGTTATATAGCTTTTCCATCATTTCAGCCTTCAAACCATTTCTTCGCAGCAATTCTTTCTCCATCGTCCAAATCTCCGCTCCGTTAGCAGAGATCAGATATGAAGGTAATTTTAAATCAACCGCATATGGATAACATGTAGCAAACCCGCGTCCAGTACTTAGAACAACATGTACATCCATCTCTAGTGCTTTCTCTATCGCTTTTCTATTTCTCTCAGAAACTTCATGGTCATCATTCAGCAACGTACCATCCATATCAAGGGCTATCAATTTAATATCTTTCATGTTTGTCCTCCTTGGTTTACTTTTACATTTCTGTCATAAAGGAACGTTGTAATATAAGGGATCATGAGCAGGCCAAGTAAACAGAAGAATAAAACTTCAATATTATAATAATCAACTATAAATCCTCCAGCCAACGGGCCAACCATACGGCCAATTGTAGCAATACTGTTTACCAGCCCTTGATAAAACCCCTCTCTCCCCTTTGGCGCCAACTGATTAGCAAGCGTCGGAAATGCGGGCCACATCAACACCTCGCCAATTGTTAAAATCGCCATCGCCACTGCAAACATCGTAAAGTTTCCAGCGTTCATCGCTACAAGGAAAGATAATATCATGATTGTCGTTCCTATATAAATATGATGTTTTCCATTTGTAACCCGGTTCGTAAACCATTGTACCAAAGGTTGTAATAAAAGGATAAGGAAACCGTTTATCGCCCAAATCGTGCTATACTGTTCGACAGGAATTCCAATATCCTGCGTATAGGAAGCAATTGTCGTCATCCATTGCGAATAGCTGATGTGTATAAATAAAAATCCACTACATAGCAATAATAATGAAATTAGTGCTGGACTAACCTTAAATTTTTTTCCTTGTTCAATGACTGAAGTATGCATTTGTCTATTTTGAGCAGCATCCAGGCGTTTGAACGTAAATAAAACAAGTAAAAAGAAGATAGCAATAAAACAGGCATTCGCTGTAAAAATATAATCGAAGGAAATACTCGCGACGTAACCACTAAGAGTCGCACCTAGAGCAACACCTAAATTCTGTGCGACATAGACGGCATTAAACGCCTTCCTTCCACCCTCTGGCCAAAGCGAACCTGCCATCGCAAACATAATTGGCCAAGTAATTCCATTAGCAAACCCAATAACAATGAGTAAGATCGCATAAGGGACAATGGAATGATAGAAAGACATAACCAATGCTGCTATAAGAGAGATGGAAGTAGCAATTAATATCGAGCGATAGGCACTCGAACGATCATACAAAGCACCTCCAATTAAATTTCCTACAACTGCTGCAGCCTGATTCATCATCAAAATGAATCCTGCAAAAGCTAAACTCTGCCCTAGTTCGTTGTGCATATAGATTGTATTTAAAGGCCATAAGAATGACCCTCCTGTTACGTTAATTGTTGTTGCAATAACTAATAGCCAAATTGCTTTTGGCATTCCTGCATTCCACCTTTAATAAATAACCCCATTCACAAGACATCTCTATGATTATTACTGAAAGCTAATCATATTCAGATTAGCAAACTTATAGTAAATCATTTCTACCTCAAACTTTCCCTTCCCTATTGTAAAGGACTTTCCTTCTCCCAGCAATTTAATATTGAGCCATATTCCGGTTCTGAAAATTTTTATTTTACATTATGTCATTGACGTATTAATTTTTTTAAAATAAACTATAATAAGTTGGTTTGCTAAACAAACAAAAGAAAGCGCTATTTTTTGTTACCAATACAGAATTAAAAATCAAAATGTAAACGGATAACTTTTTATCTGTAAGGAGGAAAAAATATGGATTGGTTCATGGCGAATATGCCTATCATATCACTCGTTCTCGGTGTTGCACTACTACTTTATTTAAATATGAAAGTTAAGTTGAATAGTGTAATAGCTCTTATTCTTGCAGCGATCTTTGTTGGACTTCTTAATGGAATGGAACTCACAAGTATCGTTACAACAATTAAAAACGGACTGGGATCAACATTAGGAAGCCTTGCTCTAATCATAGGTTTGGGGGCAGTTCTAGGTAAGTTAATGGTTGATTCAGGTGCAGCTCAACGAATTGCATCTACCCTGCTTGAAAAATTCGGTATAAAAAACGTTCAATGGGCGCTTATTATTGTCGGTGCGATTTTTGGTATTTCAGTTTTCTATGAAGTTGCATTTATAATACTTGCTCCACTAGTCATTTCAATTGCTATTGAAGCAAAAGTTCCATATATGAAACTAGGGATTACCATGGTTGCAGCAACAACACTTTCCCATAGTCTCTTTCCACCTCAACCCGGACCAACTGCTTTAGTAGAAGCATATGGAGCAGATATGGGGCTTGTATATCTATTAGGTATTGTAGTCTTTATTCCAGGTGTTATTGCGGCTGGAATTATCTTCCCTAAATTTTATAAGGATAAAGATCGTCCTGTACCTCCTTTATTGGAAAAGCCTAAGGAATTTAAAGATGAAGAAATGCCGGGATTCGGGATTAGTTTACTCATCCCACTAATCCCTGCAATTATGATTTCTACCGCAACAATTGTTAACATGTTTATTGGTGAAGATACATTCCTATATCAATTGGTGAACTTCTTCGGAAGCGCAGAAATGAGTTTATTACTTGCTGTATTAATTGCTATTTATGTATTCGGTATCCGTACTGGACGCAATATGAAAGAAGTTATGGGATCTTTTGAAAGCGCAATTAAAGGAATTGCCATGATTATCTTCATCGTAGGTTCTGGTGGTGCATTTAAAGAAATTATTCTTGATTCAGGTGTTGGTGATTACATTGCTGGCATGATGGCAAATACAACGATCAATCCACTCATTATGGCATGGTTCATCACTGCCATGATTCGTATCGCTACTGGTACAGGGGTAGTTTCAGCAATAACTGCTGCTGGTATCGTTGGACCGCTCATGACGACATTTGATGTGAATCCTGTACTGATGGTACTTGCTACCGCTGCAGGAAGTAACACAATTACTCACGTAAATGATGCATCTTTCTGGTTATTTAAGGAATACTTCAATCTTTCCATTAAAGATACATTTAAAACATGGGGTGTCCTACTCTTTATCACATCCATAGTCGGACTCGGTGTCGTACTAATATTAGACTTATTTATGTAGAATAGTAGAAAATAACACATCACAAGTTGATGTGTTATTTTTTTATCTTCATAATATTATATATGTAAATCATAAGTGGAAGAGAGGTAAGCATGATGGATGTTGCTAATGAATATTTAAAAGTCATACGTAAGCAGTTTTTGGCGATAAAGACACAAGGTGACAAAACACTTGAACAGCTGTCAGATGAAGAGTTCTTCTGGCGACCAAATGAAAACTCCAATAATATCTGCATCATCATCAAGCATATGAACGGAAATATGAAATCACGCTGGACGGATTTTTTAACAACCGACGGAGAAAAGTCAGATAGAAATAGAGACGATGAATTTGTTGATGATTTTCAGTCAAAAAGAGATGTTCTTTTACTTTGGGAAGAAGGTTGGGAAATTCTATTTACAACCATAAACCAACTCAGATCAGATGATGTATTAAAAGAACTGACAATACGGGGAGAAAAACATACAGTCATTGAAGCCATTGAGAGACAAATCGCCCATTACGCATCACATGTAGGCCAAATCATTTATATTGTGAAATACATCAAGAATGAGAACTGGAAAACAATCAGTATTCCAAAAAGAAAATAACAAGAGCCCAGATGGAAAAATCCATTTGGGCTCTCCTCTATCAAGCATCATGTAATACATCTTTTAATTCATTCTTATCCTCAAAATCTAGAATTCTCTCTAGGTTAAGAAGGAGGATCAGCTCATCATCCATTTTTGCAACACCTTTTAAAAAGTCATCACGTATGCCTGTAACAATTTTAGGAGCAGGTTGTACATTTTCAGCTTCGATGTCCCTGACCTCTGATGCTCCATCAACAATCAGTCCAACTTGCATGCTATCGATAGAAACAACTAAAATCCTTGTATTATCCGTATATTCTTTTACTCTTATTCCGAGAAATTCCCTTAAATCAAGAATGGCAGTCGTTTCACTTCTGATTTCCGTAACACCTTTTATAAACTCTCTTGTTCTAGGAACTGCAGTAACCATCTGCATTCTTTCAATGGAAATCACCTGGTCTACATCTATCGCAAAAGTCTGTTCGTTCATTTGGAATAATATATATTTGTTCAGCTCGGCCATTACTTTCACACCCTTACTTTATTAATGCATTCGGATCAATAATTAAAGCAACTTGTCCATCACCTAAAATGGTCGCACCTGAAATGGCGAATACATCACCTAGGTAGTCTCCTAGTGATTTTAAAACAAGCTCTTGCTGGCCGATAAAGGTATCGACAATCAGACCCGTTAACTTGTCTCCTTTTTTCAATACGACCACAGCATTTTGCTTCTCTGTTTGACCAGCATCAGGAATCTCAAGGATTTCCTGCAGGTCAAGAAGCGGTACGGTCTGGCCACGGAAATCCATTACCTTTTGACCGTGAGCTGTCATAATCTGATCCTCGTTCAGCAATACCGTCTCAATGATGGACGACAACGGAATCGCATAAGTTTCTTCTTGGCTTTTCACAAGTAATGTTGAGATGATGGATAAAGTCAATGGTAGTTGGATAGAGAATATACTTCCCTGACCTTGTCTAGAAACAATGGAAATAGAACCGCCGAGTGATTCAATTTTGCTTTTCACAACATCCATTCCAACTCCACGACCGGATATACTCGAAACTTTTTCAGCGGTACTGAATCCAGATTCGAGAATGAGCTGGGACACTTCATCATCTGATAGTTTAGCTGCTTCGGATTTTGTCAGTAATCCATTCTGTACTGCTTTATTACGCACTTTCTCGATATTTATGCCTGCTCCATCATCCTCAATCTCGATAAACACATGGTTGCCACTATGGAAGGCACGAAGAATGATGTTCCCCTCTTCAGGCTTGCCTGCCGCCTTCCTCACTTCAGGCAGCTCAATTCCATGATCAACCGAGTTTCGAATAAGGTGGACAAGCGGATCTCCGATTTCATCTATTACTGTACGATCCAATTCTGTATCCGCTCCAAGGATCTCGAGGTTGATTTTTTTATTCAGATCTCTGGCTAATCCGCGAACCATACGTGGGAATCGGTTAAATACTTGTTCAACCGGCACCATACGCATTGCCAAAATCAAACTTTGCATGTCAGAGGAAACGCGATTCATATGTTCCACTGTTTCCGTCAGCTCCTGATTTCCAATTCCATCGGATAAGACATTCAATCTGCTCTGATCGATGACAACCTCTTCAAATAGATTAAGTAAATCATCAATCCGCTCGAGATTCACCCGGATAGTTTTAGATGTGGAAGTCTGTTGATTAGCAACAGCTGTATCACTTACTTTTTCCTCTACTTTAGATTCAGTCAAATCTTCATTCTGCACAACTTCTTCCTGAATATCATCCACTGATTTGAAGCTGACGGCCTGAATATCAACATTATTAATCTCTGATATTTTCAGAATCTCTTTTTTGATTTCTTCAGGGTCTTCATTAGATAGATAGATAAGTTCAAAACTAGAATCAAAGTTACCTTCTTCAATATCTTCCGTTTCAGGAATGGATTTAATGATATCTCCTTTCCCTTCCAACGTTTCAAAGACCATATAAGCACGTGCACCTTTTAATATGGAGTCCTCAGAAAGTTTGACGACCATCTGATATGCTAATATTCCTTGCTCCTCTGCTTGCTGCACGATTGTCGTTTGAAATTCATCGAGATCCACAGAAACCTCCACAATATCTTGCACTGTTTTTTCTACTTCAGGTTCGAGTGTTACTGCAGCTTCTCCCTTTTCAAACCGATCCAGCCGCTCTACAAGTTGGCGGACATCCTTTTTACCATCATTACCATTGCTGATGTCCTCTACCATATCTTCCAAGTAATCAACAGATGCAAAAATGATATCAATTACTTCGGTTGTCGCGTTAAGTTTATTGTCACGGATCATATCGAGAACATTTTCCATCTTATGTGTCAGTGAAGTTATGTCTTGATACCCCATCGTTGCCGCCATGCCTTTCAATGTATGTGCAGAACGGAAAATCTCATTTACAATCTCCAGATTTTGGGGTTCTTTTTCTAATGTTAATGTATGATCATTAATTGCTTGAAGATGCTCTCGACTTTCATCCAGAAAGACATCCAAATATTGATTGGTTTCCATGTCGTACTTCCTTTCTAAAGGTAGGCATTAATTGATTTTGAAGTTATTTATCTCTTTCTGCATCGTATTTGCAATACTTTCAAGTTCTGTTGCAAGGTTGGTCAACTGTTCCATCGATGCAGTTTGCTGTTCAACAGAAGCAGATATTTCTTCCGTTCCTGCTGCAGTTTCCTCACTGATGGAGGCATAATCTTTCGTGTTGGCTACAAGTGCTTTTTCCATGTCAACAATGGCATTTGTTAATTTTACAATCTGTTCCGTCATATCATTATTTTCCTTAACGGAATTAGAAATGGCAAGGAATGCTTGTCCTGTATCACCGACACTTTCTGTTTGCTGTTCAAATAGTTGCATCGTATGTTTTACCAGCTCAACTGATTCCTTCGTCATCTCCTGCATTTCGCTAATGATTGCAGCAACATCTTTTAATGCATTCGTCGTTTGTTCAGCCAGCTTTCCTACTTCGTTCGCTACCACAGCAAAACCATGCCCATGTTCTCCTGCCCGAGCTGCTTCAATTGATGCATTCAATGCCAGCAAATTCGTCTGACTAGCAATAGTTGAGATTTTATCTACAATACTATGAATGTTCGTTGACTTTTCATTAAGCTGTTCAATCGCACCGACAACTTCTTCAGAAACTTGCGATGTTTCCGCCGATCTCGCCGCCAATGATTGGATGGTTTCAATTCCAGAACTGGAGAGCCTATCCATATCACGAGCCTTTTCATACATCTGCTCATTTTTATCTTTTATTTCATTTATCATTTGCGATAATTCACCAAAGGCCTTTGCGTTTTGCTCCGTCAAGTCAGCTTGGTTGCTGGCACCTGCTGCAATCTCTTCCATGGTTCGAGCCACTTCATACGCAGAAGCTGAATTCTCCTCAGAACTTGCAACCAAGTTTTGTGCTGCATCGGATACTTTGTTGGAACTAAAGGAAATTCGATCAATGACTTTCCTCATTTCGCTTACCATGTGATTAAAACTTTTACTAAGCTGACCGATTTCATCTTCTCGATTAAGAATGATTGTCGCTGTTAAATCACCGGCTTCCACCTTTTGCATAGAGCTTTGTAATTTTTTGATCGGTTTGATTAATCGATTCGCTACTAGAACTGCAGCGATTATTGCAACAATCAAAACAATTCCAAGCGTGATTAAAATTGGAACCATAATAACGCTAGCCTTGCTGGCAAATTCAGCTTCATGGATGAATCCAGCGATAATCCAGTCTGTGGTTGGATTTTTTACAAATCCAATTATCATATCTTCGCCATTCACCGATGACCGAATTAATCCTTGTTCACCAGCTGCCATGATATCCTGATAATATGCTTGTTCAGAAATACTCTCACTCAACTTTGATTGATCCGGATGTGTAATAAAGTTTCCTGATTCATCTATGACAACCGCATAACCGTTATCACCAATTTGAATATCATTCATCAATTCCAACAAGGAGGTTGTACTGACATCTATTCCAGCCGTACCGACGAGTTCATTGTATTGATAAAATGCCTTTGCAGCAGTAACGACAATCTCACCGGAAAGTGCATCACTATATGGTTCAGTCCAAACTATTTCCCCTTCTTCCTCAACAGCTTGCTGGTACCAAACCCGTTCTTTCGGATTAATTTTGTTAACTTCTTCATTATAAGGATAATAAACGATTTCCTCCCGACTGTCATAACCTGCATACGCGGCTTTGATGTCGTCACTTGCTGTACTTGTTTCTTGTAAATATGTAAAAAGATCACTGAAATTATTGCCGTTATACGCTCTTAAATAATTATGGTTTGCCATCCGGGTAAGCGCGTTTTCCATATTCTCGAAATACATTTCGAACGTATGATTGACACTCGTCATTTGCTGTTCGACGTTTTTCGAAAGTTCATTCGTTGTTGTACGGACACTGAAATTATAGCTGACAAATGCTACTATTCCGATGGCAAGTACAATTAAAATAACAAAAGGTATCGTTAATTGTACCCGCAATCCAGATGGACGTAGCTGTTTTTTATTTTTGTTTAAAGCAGCTTTCTTCCTCACCAATAATCCCCCACTCCCACTATTTGATTGTTGTACATTAGATTTTTTAGTAGCTTATTTTATATCGGCAGTTTCCCAACTTTATTAAAGTAATTATTACGCATCACTTAGGGTTAAATGCCTATAAAAATCATTTATCTATTAGTATTGTACTCTATTTCACGTATGAGTTGGGGATTAATGTCCTAGTTATCCGCGCTTTTTCAATATAGTATATTAAGAAAGATTTCTCCACTAATTTTAAAGAGCCTCATGTGTCTTTTTGTTTATAGTAGACATCTTTATACCCTTTCATTGAAAATCATTCTCCTATTACGGTAAAATAGTACGAAGTGAGTATGATATCCTGGAAACATCAAAGAACTCAAAAGGAGGAAAGGAATGGCAAACGTACTTATACTATATATTTCTATGACTGGAAATACAGAAATGATGGCTGAAGCAATCGCTGGCTATCTTGAATATAAAGATCATCTTGTTGATATCAAGACTTTTGATTTTGATCCGATAGATGTTGAAGAATTGCTAGATTATGATGTTGTATTTATTGGAACCCACTCATCTGATGATGGAGAAATTCCATTTGAGGCAGAAGACTTTTATGAGGAATTGGATGAGGCTGACATCGGAGGCCGGGTCTTCGGGGTATTCGGTTCAGGAGATACAGCATACGATGAATTTTGTTTATCCGTAGATCTCATGGGTGATAAACTTGTACATCTCGGGGCTAATGTTGTTCCAGAACGTATGAAAGTAGACCTTACACCATCCAACGAAGACATCGAGCGTATCGAACAATTTGCAGAAAGTGCACTACAGATGGTTAATAAGTAGTTAATAAGTGAGTACAAATAAGCTCTCGCGATAAAGTCGGCAGGAGGCCAACATTTCTCTCCTGCCGCTTCCATCTTAATCATATATAATGAAACAGGAGGTGCGATTATTGAAAATAAAAGTAAAAATGAATGTACAAACTTCTTATCATGGCGAATTACTTCGAGCTGGAAAAGTCTACGAGGTCGAAAAGGAAGTCGCTGAACGCTGGATTGCTAGTAAACTTGCGGAAGAAGCACAAGAATAGGGACAATTGGAGGCCACTCCTAATTGTCCCTCTCTATTTGGATAAGACTCATTTGACTTTGATTCAGAAACCGGATTGGAATAGTACTCGTACCTAAACCGCTGTCCACATAAATATACTTATCTCTCCCCCATTGGAAAAGTCCTTTATCCAGTTCAGGAAATAGCCCTCCACCTGGAGATATGACGGCACCGATTATTGGAAAACGTATTTGCCCACCATGGGTATGACCACTTAACACAAGATCAACGGGTAGATATGGATATTTTTTTATGACATAAGGTGAATGAGATAGTAAAATCATATACGCATCATTTTTTACATGCCGGAATGCTTCAGGAATATTTTCGTGTTCGGTTGATGTATCATCAATCCCCACCAGCGTTACCTTTACGGAATTCAATTCAAGTTCAACTGCCTTATTACTTAAAATGATTACTCCCCGATTTTCAAGTCCTGTTAAAAATTGTTTATTTTTCGAATTTCCCCATTCGTGATTGCCAGTCACGAAGAAGATGGGGATTTTAGTTGCAGCGAGCATATCAATAAAAGTAAATATTTTACGGAAATCCTTTGTTTTACGGTCGACCAGATCACCGGTAAGTACAATCATGTCCGGATGCAGTTTATCAATTTTATAAAGTAACCGCTTATGTAATCCCCACGCCCTTTTATTATGCATATCACTGATTTGCAAGATTTGCACTTTCCCATTCAACGGAAACTTTCTTGTCTGGACACGGACTCGATTTATTTTAAATACATTACTATTGCAAAAAGTATATATAGAAAGCATACCAAGTATACCAACCGCCAATTTACTTAAAAACTTCACCAGTCTTCACCTGCTCCTTATCAAAACTATCCATATTTTACCACGATAGCAGGTTAAAAAATAGGACAATAAGGGATGAACCCGTATTGTCCTTCAGAAATTAGCCCCTTCTGATGATCATAGCGATTCCTTGACCGCCACCGATACAGAGACTAACAAGCGCATACTCTTTATCACGGTTTCTTAATTCATAGGCAGCTGACAACGCTAAGCGAGTGCCACTCACCCCGACCGGATGACCAAGAGCAATCGCTCCACCATTTACATTTGTTTTCTCCCTATCAAGTTCCAATGCTTTCTCAACAGCTAAATATTGAGCTGCAAAAGCTTCATTCACTTCCACAATATCCATGTCTTCTAGGGTCAAATTAGCTTTTTCTAATGCTTTTTTAATTGCAGGAACTGGACCGAACCCCATAATGGTTGGATCAACTCCCGCAACCGCCCAAGAAACTATTTCCGCAAGTGGTTTTAAGCCATTTTGCTTTACTGCCCGTTCAGAAGCAACAATCACACTCGCTGCCCCATCATTTATTCCAGATGCATTTGCTGCAGTAACGCTGCCATCTTTTTTGAAAGACGGCCGTAAACTACTGATTTTCTCCGTTGTTGTATCCGGCTTGATATGTTCATCCTTGTCTATAGAGATTGTCCCTTTCCGGGATGCTACTTCTACAGCAACGATCTCTTCACCAAACCTGCCTGATTCCCTTGCTTTCGCTGCCCGTTGGTGAGATGTTACGGCATAATCGTCTTGTTGTTCACGAGAAAGATCGTATTTCTCCGCTAAATTCTCGGCAGTTACCCCCATGCCATAGCCTGTATACTCATCAAATAATGTCGCAAGCAACATATCATGGAATTTCAATTCTCCTAATTTTGCACCGCCAAAACGTTTTTCAAAATTAGAGTATGGTGCTTGCGACATATTTTCTACACCGCCGACGAGAGTAATGTCCGCGTCATTGACCAAGATTTCCTGTGCACCAGAAACGATGGATTGTAAGCCGGAACCACATAATCTGTTCAGCACATATGCAGGAACTTCTTTTGGTACGCCGACTTCAAGCCCAATATGTCTTGCGATGTAAGCTGCGTTGGTTTCCGACTGGATTACATTTCCATAAATCACATGATCAATTTGTTCCGGGTCGACTTGAGAACGAATTAATGCTTCCTTTGCCGTAACACTTCCCAGCTCTGTTGCCGTGACAGTTGCGAACGAACCACCAAACGAAGTAAATGCGGTTCTCGCCCCATCAATCAAATATACTTTTGTCATTCTACTTCCCCCTTGTTTAAGAATGAATCACTCAGATATTCCTGAATGCCCTGTTTAGTTATTGTATAAAAAGTCGGCAATTAATAAGTAACCGCCAATCATTCCGAGTAGTACCATTCCAATTGCTAATAAAATAAGAATGAATTTAACGAAAGCCCTTACAAGATGATTGGCATGAATTTTCTTCATCCATTTTTTCATCATATTGCCTCCATTCTTGTAAGAAAAATAAAATTTTATTAATTAAAAATTATGTACTTTAAAAAAATTGTACTATTCTTCCTAGAGAAACACAAGTTGGAAATACGATACTCTTGACTTTTAAGCATTTTTTAAACAATAAAGCTCCAATCAGCAAAGGATGATTTTCTATCCCTGCCGATTGAAGCTTTACGTGTGTCTGAACAGCTTAATTTAACAAATGCTATGGTTACGTTTAATCTGTCGATCGTATTTGAATTATTCAAATGCCGGAAGTGCTGCTTCCGGATAGTTTTCCTCTAAGAATTCTTTTACTTCTTCACTTGTCATTGCTTCTGCTAATTTTTGAATTGGCTCAGAATCCACATTATCCTCCCTTGCCACTAATGAAATAGCAAAGTCTTCAATAGGATTCTCTGTAAGAAGTGCATCTCGGCTCGGAAGTAAATCAAGCGGAGCTGCATAGGAAGGATACATGACGGAAGCATCCGCATCATCATACATTCTTGCAAGCATGAGCAAATCTACTTCTTTAAATTCAAAATTATTCGGATTGTCTTCGATGTCTTGCAACGTTCCGTAAATACCTGTACCTTCTGTCAACGTAATAACCTCTTTATCATCAAGGAAAGCTAATGCGCGTCCACGATTCGTTGGATCATTTGGAATGGCAATAGTAGCTCCTTCAGGCAATTCTTCTATCGAATTATAATTTTTAGAATACAGGCCTAGTGTTGCATGATAAATCGGTTTCACAACAACTAAGTCCGAATCATTATTTTCATTGTACGTTTCCATCCAAAGCCCATGACCGAAAAAGTTAGCATCAACTTCACCTTCTACAACTGCATTATTGGGCTGGATGTTATCACTTACGATAACAATTTCTAAATTAATTCCCTCTTCCTTCAATAATGGCTGAGCCACTTCTAGTATTTCAGTCATCGGAGGATTGATGGAGGCAACTTTCAACTCCACCTCTTCTTGAGGAGTATCCGCTTCTTCTTGTGCACCTTCATTTTCTTCAGCATTATCATTGCCGCAACCTGCTAAAATTAAAAGGATAACCGCTGTTAATAATGTAAATAGTTTTTTCATCGGTAGTAACCTCCAAATATGTATTATCTTCTATCAATTGCCTTGGAAATCGTTGTGCCGGTATATTGAATAGCTTGTACAAAAATGATCATAATGATAATCATGTAAACCATAAGCTCTGTTTCAAACTGCTGATAACCGTAACGGATCGCAAAATCTCCAATTCCCCCACCACCGACCACACCAACAATCGTTGAATAAGAGATAAAACTGATTGTTGAAGTAGTCAGTCCCAATACGAGTCCAGAACGCGCTTCCACTAATAAGAATTTAAAAATAATTTCGGGTATTGAAGCCCCCATAGACACTGCCGCTTCAATCACACCTTTTGGCACATCGACCAACGACTGTTCCACCAGTCTGGAGTAGTAAGCGATTGCCATAATGGCTAAAGGTACAGTTGCCGCCGCTGTGCCAATCGCAGTTCCAACAACCCATCTTGTAAAGGGAATAAGAAATACAACAAATAGCAAAAACGGAAATGAACGAACAATGTTGACGAATAAGTTCAACACTTGGAACACGACTTGATTCTCCATCAGTTGTCCTTTCCTCGTCAGGAATAGCAAGGTCCCGACAGGCAATCCTAAGCCTACGGCAAACAGCAAAGACACACCAACCATCATAAATGTTTCTCCAATAGATTGCCATATTTCTGCTTGATATTGAACTAAAACTTCAGGCATGACTTCCATCCTCTCTCAACTGATGTAAGAACCATTCTGGTGTGTGATCGGAGTCAACGATTCCTTGAGGTTTAAGTGCTATTGTCTCATACACTTTTCCCTCATCCATGATGGTCACCATGCTACAAATGCTTTTTATTACATCCATTTCATGACAGACAATAACGATCGTTACACCAAGCTGTTTATTGATTTTCTGAAGTACACCAAGTATTTCACGGGTTGTATTTGGATCGAGAGCTGAGGTCGGCTCATCACATAATAATATCTTTGGCTTATTGGCAAGAGCTCTAGCGATTCCTACCCGCTGTTTCTGCCCGCCACTTAGTTGACCGGGATACTTTGTTGCATGTTCTTCTAATCCAACAAAGCGTAATGTCTCCATTGCACGCTCATTTCTGTCTTTCTTCGAATAGTTGGCCAGTTCCAATGCAACAAGTACATTATCCAAAATTGTTTTATTAGATACAAGATTAAAAATGTTGGAAGACCATCCCGATAGACTGTCTTGCAAGACGTAATTTCTTTGTTGATAATTTAGTTAAATCATGACCATCTACAAGTACAGAACCGCTTGTCGGTACTTCCAATAAATTAATCATTCGTAATAACGTGGACTTTCCTGCCCCACTTCTACCGATGATCCCATAAATATCCCCGCTGCCAACAGAGATGGAAACAGAGTCAACCGCATGGAATGGCATATTATTTTGGGTATAGGTCTTCGTAACATTTGTTAATTCAATCATTGCTCTCACACCTTCCAGCAAAAAATACACAGAACTACAACCATTATAATGAAAAATCAAATACTTTTCTTTATAAAAGGTCTATTTGGTAGTAATGAACTATTCCAAAGAACAACAAAAAGTGGAACAACCAGGTTATGAATTCCTGAATGTCCCACTTTTTATTTTGTCGTGACAAGTTCAATTTCTTCCGGTTTAATTGTCTTAATTTGAGTAATAAAATACCAGTGTTTAATAAGCGCTAAAACAATCATGATAATCCGTACAATGAGAATATCAACCAATATGACGGAAAGAATAATAAAAAAGTCAGCTATTATATTAATACGAATTTTTTCCCATCTTGTCATATATTTTTTTATAAAATAACGATCGACATATTGTTTATAAAAGGATGTCGTTTTAAACCATCTTTCCAAGCGTGGAGAGCTCTTCGCA
The DNA here is from genome assembly GCF_042678205.1 of Oceanobacillus luteolus. Taxonomy (NCBI): domain Bacteria; kingdom Bacillati; phylum Bacillota; class Bacilli; order Caryophanales; family Bacillaceae; genus Oceanobacillus; species Oceanobacillus luteolus. Next base: position 9,224 of record NZ_JBHUDE010000034.1, on the reverse strand, counting down.
AAACAATAGGAAGCAAAAAGGAAGAATGGACCGCCCGGCAATACCGGTAATATTGTACCAGCGACTCCGACACCAAATGAAATAAGTCCTAGCATAATATATATTGCTCGTCTAATATTACTAATTGCAATCACCTTATTTCTATAGAAATTCATATCTATTTTACCATATAAATGGGCTGAAGTCATATATACCAACCTATTCAACTGCCCATCTCCATTATAAAATATATTGATAGGTTCAAGTACACTCTTTTATGACATGTTTATGAATATCACCGAACAAGTATGTGGTTAATTAAAAAAAGAAGGAAATGGTCTGCAGGCCATTTCCTTTAATATGGGATGGTTTATGATATTATCTTCTTAAGCTTGGTGACGCTTTACAAAATCTACATAAGCGTCTACAACAGATTGTAGGAAGCCTACGGTATCTTCATTTGTGATCTTACCATCTTCACCCAATAATTCGTGTACGTTAGCAATGTAAACTTCTGGTTGTTGGACAACTGGCATGTTCAAGAATGCAAGCACTTGACGCAAGTGATGGTTTGCACCGAATCCACTTAAGTTACTTGGTGATTGGCTCACGATTAGTGCAGGTTTGCCATCCCATACGTTTGAACCATATGGACGAGAACCAACGTCGAGAGCATTCTTTAGTGCAGCCGGGATAGAACGGTTATGTTCTGGAGTAACAAATACAACTGCGTCCAGAGCTTTTACTTTGTTGCGGAAATTAGTGTACACTTCCGGAATATTCTCATCCGAGTCTTGGTTATATAAAGGCAGATTAGCAATCTCGATAAACTCTGCTTCATATCCTTCCGGGAAAAGCTCCACAATATTCTTCGCTAGAGCCTCTGAGAAAGAATTGTTACGAATACTTCCTACAACGATACCAACTTTTGTCATTTCGCTATCATCCTTTTCTGAATAATTTTAATTACAATATAATATTAGGTTACTTATAATAACAAGTCAATTAATGTGACCTTTTATTTTATACTTTATTAATTCAACATCCACTCACTATTTGTTTTTTCCAAACCACCACCTCATTATGGATTACTGGAAGTTCTGAAAATCCAATAACAAATAACAATTTGAATCACTGTATAGCACCCTTTCATGTATCCTTAATAAGAGATCAAGACCGATGAATTTTCGAATGGCAAAGAAAAATATGGACATAAATACTATTGAGAGTATCTTCTTCCGAAAGGAGTTAAAACAGTGTGGACAATACTCAAAAAAAATAGCCTTTTGCTATGGGACTTGATGGATCCGATTTACTTCCGTATTACCCGCCTTGACTATGTACCAGATGATTTCGGGGAACGTACCATTATGCGCGTACGATTAACCAAGTATAAGGGCAGGAGCATTACATTGTCCGATGGCACTGTAATTCATAAGAATGACTGTTTATTAAAGATTCATCTGCATAATATTAAAATCTTAAAGCAAATTCAAAACTACGATAGTGACGTTCGAAAAGCATATATAATTTACAAAAGTGTTCAAGATTCCCTACCAGCCATCGCTCACTATATTCAAGGGAAACAATATAGTGACAAGATTAAAGGGTTGATTGGAATCTCTGTATTAAACAAAGGTGCAAAACTTGGATTCGAATCATTCACGATTCAAAACCGTTTTTATAAGCTTTTTAAACAAGTAGCCTTTTTTTCGATTCATCTATTATCCAGTAAGAAATGCTCCATCACCGTTCCAGAACCAAAATACTTATTTATGTCGAAAGAAGTATTACTAAACAGATATCTGGGTAACCTTTAAAATCCATTTCTCCCCCTCTTTATTCCATATATTACAACTAAAAAGTGGCTGACTTTTTTATTATAATGAATGGTATGGAGGTGGAGAAATATGTTTTATGGACTTTTAATTATGTTTATCGTTATCATCAGCTATATCTTATATAAAGGCTACAAAAACACGCAAGACGTAGCGGTCAATTATACGAAACTAGGAAACCCATCCTCCCACTCTCCCACAATACGTATTCTTCATGTTTCGGATATGCATTTAGAAAATATATCGATTACACCTGATCAATTATATAAAAAAATTTCCGACAAGCAAGTAGACCTCATTGCGCTGACTGGTGATTTTCTTGATAGAAAATGGACAATTCCAAAACTCATTCCTTATTTGAATATATTAAAGAAACTCCAGCCAACTTACGGCGCTTATGTAGTGTTCGGTAATCATGATTATGTCTTAAGGGAACGCAACTTTAAAAAGTTAAAAGAAGTATTTCATGAACACGGATTTAAGACACTGCAAAATGAACGTGAAATGATTGAGGTAAATGGAAAAGCAGTCAATATAATCGGAATCGATGATTTTAGCACTGGTCGTAGTGACCTTGTAAAATCCTATCAGAATGTTGGGGAAGGCTATCATTTAGTTTTAACTCATGATCCAAATATCGTGCTTCATATGGCAGAACACCGATTTGATTATCTCTTATCTGGACATTTCCATGGCGGACAAATCCATTGGCCTAAACCGTACCACCTCGTGAAAATGGGAAAACTCGCCCGGATGAAGATGGTGAAAGGTCTCCATCACTTTAGAGGTGCGCCTTTTTATATTAGTGAAGGTCTAGGACAAACCGGGATTAATATTCGTTTTGGGAGTCAGCCGGAAATTACGTATCACGACATTCTGTTAGATGACGTAGTGAAAAAGGAAGCTGGCGAAGCTACTATTGCAGGTTAAACTATTATACCCGACCTATAATAAGGTCGGGTATTTCTATGAATAAAGAAAAAAATGTCCCCTTTAAAAAGGGGACATGTGATTCATGAAAAAGAAAATAAATCTAATAATTTTTGCCAGAAGCTTTTCTCTTCTTTCACTTCTTCCACTTCAACTGCTTCTTCTTTCTCAATCGGCTCAGTCTTCAATACAAACTGAACAGAATTCACTTCTTCATTCTTTTCTGAAACGAACGACATCGGTTCAAAATCTGATTTATCATACTGGTCTAGGAGTTTGTCAATTTCCTCAGTCACTTGGTCTGGCATATTTCTTGTTGCATCCGCCAGTTCAGAAGTGCCGGCCTGGAGCTCAGATACTCCACCTGCCAACTGTCCGCTTCCTTCATTTAATTCAACGATTCCTTTATCCAACTCCTCATAACCTGTCGATAATTCATTCACCCCATCTGTATAGGCAACAAGACCTTTGTGGAACTCTTTATAATTTGTTGATAAAGTAGAAATCCCTTCTTGCAATTCCTTCATTCCACTAGAAAAATCCATCCCTTCTAGTAAGCCACTAAATCCATCCACCATTTCTTCCATAGAATCGGCCATGGTTGAAAGGGAATCCGTCACCGTACTCAAAGTGCCATTAACCGCTTCAAAAGCCTGTTTGATTTGATCATACGTACCTTTTGCAGTCAAAGCTGCTTCATACACTTCAAGCAATTTACCTACCGTTTCCTGGTTGGCATCACTTTGAAGCAATGCACCTATTTCATCTTCAGCTAAATGATGGGCTGGAATTCCTTCGATTGCTCCATCTAGTGCTTTGTAAGCTTTTCCGTAGTTATCCTTTAACACAACCAAGCCACTTTCAATTTCTCTTAATGCATTTGCAAGCTCTGATAATCCTTCCACCACTTGATTGATTTCACCGAGGTCCATATCTTCCGCCTTTGAAAGTGATTGATGGATCGTTGCAAGTGCCTCGTTGATTGCTGATGAACCGGTAACTAGTTCATTAGAACCGTTATCCAGTGCAGTAATACCTTTTTTATATTCAGCTGATCCTTGACGAAGCGCTTTTGTGCCATCATACAGGTCTGCCGTACCGTTTCTTAATTCCACCACACCTTCATCAATACTTTCAAGCGCATCAGCCAAAGTTACGATATCTTCCGTGAATTCATCTGTATCCGGGGCTTCAATAGACATACTTTGTGGTATAGCGTTAATATCAATACTGCTGAGCTCAAAATCAGTTACATCAGCTGCGGCAGAGAGGACTGCTTCCTCTTCTGGCATGACAGTAAACGTTACGAGGATATCTTTACCAGCATTGGCTAACACCCCCTCTTCCGTCTCGACGTTTTTCGTTTTCTCCCCATCAAATGCAAAGGAAATCTGCAATAGGTAGTTATCGAAAAACACAGGATTTACTGTCTCATTAGCGTTTGTTTCAATTTTTATTTCGAATTCGCCATCCTTACCAGGAAGTTCCTTAGGATCTATTTCCTTTCCATCCAATAAGTAAGTGATTCCGATATCCCAAGGCAATTCGGCATCATCTAAATTTCCTTGATAATAGAATTTCCCTTCAGAAGCTGTCATTTCAACAGCATCACCCGATTGATTCAGTTCCGATAAATCAGTGAGATTCTTTAAAGCCCCATAATTACCGTAATCAATGATACGTCCTGCTTCCGAAACCTCGAGACTGTTGACTACATATAACTCTATTTCTTCACCAACAGGACTAAGTGTCGCATACACGACTTCTTCCTTTCCTTTCACTCTCCCTGTCTTTTCCGTGTTCTCCTCTTCATTCGGCGAAGCAGTCACAGGAGTTACAGTCGGCAAGAAGAGAAGCAAGCATATAAAAACTATGAAGCTCTTTTTCAAATTTCGCATCATCTCTCCTCCTTATAAAAGTTCGCTTTCCACGTTGTTTTTTCAATTATCTTATCTAAAAATACGAGCAATGCTGGCAGGAACACAATAACTAGGATAAATGCCAACAGTGCGCCTCTTCCTAATAGAAGTCCAATGGATGATACAATTGGGTTTGTTGATGTAAGCCAGAGAATGAATCCAACACTTGATAAGATGGAGGCCGAAATGATAATTGAGAAAAATTTATCATTCAATGATTGTTTGACTGCTTGCAATGCCGGCATCTCTTTACGTTTAATTGTATAATCCTCCGTAAGTAAAATAGCATAATCGATTGTCGCTGCAAGCTGTACCGTACTTACGATTAAATAACCGACGAAAACAAATGGTGATTCTGTGAAATATGGTATAGCAAGATTTATCCAAACCGCAGCTTGAATCGTGAGCAGAAGTACAATCGGTAAAGATAAGGACTTCAGGGCGATGAGTAATGCCAGTCCGATGGTTACGATTGTCATTGTATTTACGAATGTATTATCTTCTTGAACGACATTCTTCATATCATACAATGTCACACTTTCACCAAGCATGTAGTAATCATCATAATAGTTTCCAACCGTATCGCTGACATCCTCTATGAACGCAAAGGCCTGTTCCCCCTCCACTTCCGTCGTTGTATTTAAAATAAATCGACTATAGCTGTCCGAATAAAATTGTTGAGTTATTTCTTCCTCTAAATATTCAGGCGGGACTGCGGCACTGACAGTTGTCACGTAGCTAACCACACTTTTCACTTCTGGATGGTCAGCCAATTCTTGTGCGAGCAATTCTTCCTTCCCAAGATCCTCTCGAGGCAGCAAGACAACAATTTGATTGTTTGTTCCAAATTCTTCCTCAATTTTTTTAATATCAGTACCTTGTCTTGTTGTCTCTGGCTGGTCACCTATACCATAAATGAAATTGGTTTCGCTTTGAGCGAGGAATGCAGGCACGATTAAAATAAATACAATTATCGTGACTGGAATCCTTAATTTCAAAACTCCATTCCCAATTTTATTCAGTTTTGGAATGAACGGACGATGCTGCGTTTTATCAATCCATCTATAGCAGATGATTGTCAACGCCGGCAAGAAGACCATGACACTGATAAAACTGAAAACTATTCCCTTAACAAGATTAAATCCAAGGTCTGAACCAATTTCAAAGTTCATGAAACTTAAGGCGATAAAACCAAAAAACGTTGTTGATGCACTGGCAGCAATCGCCGGAAAGGAACGTTTAATTGCAAGCCGCATCGCTTCCTTCGGATCAGACACCTTCTCCCGATAATCTGAAAAACTATGTAACAGGAATATCGCATAGTCCAGTGATACTGCTAATTGAAGGATTGGTGCAACCGATTGGGTCACAAAGGAAATTTCTCCAATAAATATATTGGTTCCGAGATTAATAAGGACAGAGATTCCTATAGCCGTTAAGAAAAATAGTGGCTCTACCCAAGATGTCGTCGATAGGACGAGAATAATGATAATAATCGGGATAAGCAATGCTGCTGCATACATTGTTTCCGTGAATGCCATGTTCTGCTGAGTGGCTGTATCAACAGCTTCCCCTGCCATAGCATTTTCCTCACCGATAAGCTCGTATATCTCATTCGTAACACGTACTTCTTCCCCATCTTCAACTACAAAAGAAAATAGAGCATGGTTATCATGATAATAGCTCTCTACTAAGCTTTGATCAGCCATTTCTATCGGAGTCTTTATATCGATTACGTCGTCCAGCCAAACGATATCTGTAACTCCATCTATCGCTGCCAGCTCTTCTTTATATACCAATGCCTCCTGTATCGAAACATCATAAATCAATACACTTGTGTTAGGTATCGCACCGTCGAATTCTTCTTTCATGACTTCTAACGCTTCAGTCGATTGAGCATTGTCCGGTAAATAATCCACCATATTATAATTGACAGATACGAAGAATTGGAGAAAGACACTAATCACAGCGATACTGACAAACGTAATGACAATTGCTTTTCTTTTTTCAATAATCCAAGATGCAATATTGATTGTGTCTCATCCTCTCTTAAGATAGTAAATGAATATTAGTTGAGGCAATCAAGCATGTACGGATTAATCCCTCCGCAAGTTTGATAGTCTTGAGGAATTACTGCTCGCTTATACATAAGAATCTTTACAACTAAAAAACATCACGATAACATTATATAAAACACGGTGTTGGATAATCAACAGACAGTTTATTAACATATGTTCATTAATCAACATAATTTTTTAAACTGTTGGATATCCTATAAAAGAAAGGTGACAAAATCATGACATCTGAAAAATTAGATAGAAGAAAAAAATATACACGGATGGTTTTAAAAGACAGTTTACTGAAACTGTTAAAACAGAAAACATTTTCCTCAATCACCGTCAAGGAAATCTGCGAGCTAGCCGATATAAATCGCTCTACTTTTTATGCACATTATCAGGACCCATTTCAACTATTGGAGACGATAGAAGATGAGATCATCGCAGACATGAGGAAATATCTCCACACCTACAATTTACAGGAAAAAGAAGATGCTTTGCGGATGACGGAAAAATTAATTCAATACTTTTCAGCAAAACACGAGGAGTTGCAAATCTTATTAAATAAAAGTGGAGAATTATCCTTTGAACGGAAAGTAAGACATGTCGCGGAGCAATTTATGATGAATAAAATGACTTCAGAGGAAAAGAACACCCATCTCCCTGAATATGTTTCAAAGTTTATTATTAGCGGGAGTATTGAAGTCTTAAAAATTTGGTTATCTGAGGGACGTTCGGAATCACCAAAAGAAATGGCGGAGCTAATCAACAACTTGATTAATCACGGAATTTATGGACAAGCATAGAATAACTGGCCTACTTTTTAAGCGAGAAAAGATTTACAATAGAACAATTTATACATAAAGAAAGTCACCTGCCTTATATGAAAAATGCCTTGAAAATAACTTCCGTGAGCGCATTCATAAGATTACATTTATGTAAATTTTATATTATACAATAGGTTATTTAATGGAGTCAATAGATAACTTGTGTGTTTTGGAAAATAATGATATAATATAGATGTAATAATTTTATGACTATAATTCTTTCTGGCGCATCTTCTTTGCAGATCAAATTTGGTGCGGTTTTTTTATTCCATAAGATATTGGCTATAACGATACTTACTCTATTTGAAGGTCGCCAAGAAAAAGTCATGTGAAAATCAAAGGAGTGGAAAAATGAATCTGATTGACAAAGAAGTTATGCACAAGAGTTTTGGTGAAGGGAATATTGTCGACCAAGACGAAAAATTTGTTACGATTGATTTTAATAAGGAAACGAAGAAGTTTGTTTTTCCTGATGCCTTTGGTAAATTTTTAAAGCTCAAAGATGAATCAGCGAACGCTACGTTGAAACAAACGATCATCAAGCTCGAAGAAAAACAAGAAATATTAGAAAAGAAACGGGAAGAGGAACAAGCACAACGACATTTAGAGCAACAACGCGTAAATGAACTTAAAAAAATGTTAAAAAACCATAAACTCCATGAAAGTTCCCAACTCGTCTTTTGGCTCGACGAATCGGAAGATGAGCAAGTATTTACTGATTGGGAAATCTACTCTGGTGAAATTAAAAGCGGAAAAAATAAAGGACAGCCAAATAAGCCTGTTCGTCTGCACCAAAACAGTATTGTTCTGCTTACCAAACGTGACCCGAAAGAAAATGAGGAAAAACGCACGATTGAAGGATTATACATGGTAGGTGAAACATTTGTCGGAAAGACTGCTGAAGATGGTATGGTTCCTGCCCACTCCAAATTTAAAATAAAACTGACAGAAGAAGAATCCGAAAAGATGCTATTCTGGAATTATTATATTAATGAAAAATACCCACATCGAATGACTTGGAATACCGGTAAGTATCGCTACTTTGATAATTTATGGGCAGCCCAAATCTTAAAAGATATAATTGACTTGAAAAGTGATGCCGAAGAACGACAGCTTGCAGAAGATTTCTTTCTACACTTTTGTAAGATGAATCAGCTGGACCCGANCCACTATCCAACGGTTGGATAGTGGCCTTTTTCTATTTATTTTCTAAATTTATTATCACACTAGTTATTATCTGAACCTACTTAATAGAAAGAAATCATTATATTGTTGTAATTTTACTAAAAATGAGTTAATGTTTATTTAACGAAATACTGTATCTACTTAAGCTTGAAACCAATCAAAGATAATAGGGGTGAAGGCGTTTGAGTAAAAAACAATATCTTTTTTATGCATTATCCGGATTGCTCATCGGTCTATTTATCGTACCACTTATTCTTCCTTTTTCTTTAAGCGATATCATCGCAGCTATAGTGGGAGAACCAACGATAGTGAGTCACACAATTTTAATTTGCATAGCGATAACACTTGTTTACTTATTATTCAGCCCTCTATTCCATAAAAATGAATCAAAACCACCAGTGTGAACTGGTGGTTTGCTCTGCGGCTGAAAGCCTCTATTACCGGCCTCGGCCTAAAAGGCCCACTGAATGGGTTTCCCTTCTGCACCAC
>NZ_JBHUDE010000033.1:0-33734 GCF_042678205.1 Oceanobacillus luteolus | reverse complement strand
TTTTTATTACTAATATTATACCAAATTAGGCAATAGAGTTGTTTTATTATTTTGATAAATAAAAAGAAATAAATAGGCTGTCGAGGGTTTCTCGACAGCCTGAGAGTAGAGAAATCTACTCTTTTTTTATTTCTTACTTCATACTAGTACTTGGTACTAAAAAACTATGTAATAATTTCTGATTTTTTGTTATAATGGGGAAAATAAATAGAAAGTGGTGAAGGGATGATGAAGAGAGAGGATTTAATCGCACCGACGAAGTACAATATTGCGATGGAAGTGGAGAAGTTTGCCAACGATAAAAATAAAAAGGCATTAATTTGGTTGGACGAAAATGACAACAAAAAAGAAATCACTTATCAGGCATTATTACGGAACGTAAATAAAGTCGGGAATGTATTCTTGAATAGCGGACTAGAGAAAGGTGACAAAATCATCATCATCATGCCGCGCTTAATTGAAACTTATGAAGTTTATCTTGCTGCATTAAAAACGGGGATCATTATTATACCTAGCTCTGAGATGTTAAAAGCTAATGACTTGGAATATCGGATCAATCATGGAGAAGTAAGTGCAGTTGTGGCATTCCATGAATTTACCGAAGAAGTGAGTAAAGTATCAAACTTCGAACAGCTGAAAAAGTTTGTGGTCGGACAAGCAGTAGACGGCTGGGAATTTTTAGATGAGGCTAAATCATATGCTACAGAAGAATTGGAAATGGTCGATACATCAAAAGATGATATTGCATTTTTACCGTATACGTCCGGCACAACGGGGAATCCAAAGGGGGTCGTCCATACCCACGCTTGGGGATATGCCCACTTAAAAACTGCTCCTGAAAATTGGCTTGGAGTGGAAGAGGACGATTTAGTTTGGGCCACAGCCGGTCCAGGTTGGCAAAAATGGATTTGGAGCCCATTTCTATCGGTGTTGGGGTCGGGTGCCACAGGCTTTATTTATAGTGGAAGATTTGATCCAGAAAAATACTTACAACTCTTAGACGAACATGAGATTAATACACTTTGTTGTACACCAACGGAATATCGCCTGATGGCCAAGGTTGAGCATTTGGAAGATTATAAGCTCACTAACCTGAAAAGTGCTGTATCTGCAGGTGAACCGCTCAACGTGGAAGTGATCAATATATTCCGTAAGTATTTCGATATTACTGTACGAGACGGTTACGGACAAACCGAAAACACCTTGTTACTTGGAATAACAAAGGATATGGAAGTGAAACCAGGATCAATGGGTAAACCGACTCCAGGCAATGCGGTGGAAATTATCGATGAAGATGGGAACCCAGTTGCAGTAAATGAAATTGGGGATATTGCTCTTCCACTTGATAGTCCTGCGTTATTCCGTGAATATTATAAGGATAAGGAGCGGACGAAAGCCTCTCGCCGTGGCTCCTATTATATTACGGGGGACCAAGCACGCAAGGATGAGGATGGCTACTTCTGGTTTGAAGGCCGTAGAGACGACATTATTATTAGCTCAGGTTACACGATTGGGCCATTTGAAGTGGAAGACGCCCTCGTTAAGCATCCATACGTTCAAGAATGTGCAGTTGTAGCAAGTCCACATGAAGAACGAGGCAGTATAGTCAAAGCATTTGTCGTCTTGAAACAAAATGTCGATAAAAATGACCCTAACTTGATTAAACAGTTGCAGGATCATGTTAAAGAACAAACTGCACCATATAAATATCCGAGAGAAATTGAATTTATAGACCATTTACCAAAAACGACTTCTGGTAAAATTAGAAGAATCGAATTGCGTCAGCGTGAGTTGCAGAAAAATAAATAAAGGAAAAGCCGCTTATGTATGATAGACATAAGCGGCTTTTTTGTTTTTATATCTTATTCTTTGGGTATCCTAATAATAGAAAAACTTGAAGTGAGGGATTATGATGGATTCAAAAGACCGTATCAAACAGTTGATAAACGAGTTGACAGAGGAAGAAGCTGTAAGAGTCCTAAATTTCGCGTCGGAAGTAAAGGAAGCTAAAGAGAAAGAGATTGAGGAAGTTGCCCCTGTAGCATTTTGGGATAATGACGATAAAGTATGGAACGAAATCAGCAGATGAAAGTAAAGCATTCATCTGCTTTTTGTTGCGTTATCACGGCATTTGCCTAAAATAATTTAAAAAATCTAGGTAAAAGACTTGAAAGTCAAAGATAGTCAGAGTATAATAAAATTAAAGTCAAAGATAGTCAAAGTCAAATTGATAAATAAATATCAAGGAGGAATGTAAGATGAAATGTCAACATTGTGGTGAAAATAATGCGACCATTAATGCAGCAGTACATGTAAATGGTCAGCGGATGGAAATGCATCTTTGTAACTCCTGTTTAAATGAAATACAAAATAATATGATGAATCATGCGAATGATTTCTTTTCTAACTTTAATCAAGGATCAACTCCTTTTGAAAATAATCAATTCTTCCAACAAGGAGGCTCTGGCCGCCAAGCTGGAACCCGTACGAAGCAACGTGCAAACAAAGGCAAGGGATTGCTTGACCAATTAGGAAAGAACTTAACAGATTCTGCTCGAGCAGGAGAAATCGATCCGATTATTGGACGAGATCAAGAAATTAAAAGAGTAATTGAAACATTAAATAGAAGAAGTAAAAATAACCCAGTACTCATTGGGGAACCTGGTGTAGGTAAAACTGCAATCGCAGAAGGATTGGCACTTAAAATTGTCGAAGGTTCTGTACCATCAAAATTGCTTTCTAAAGAAGTGTATTTACTGGATGTAGCATCGTTAGTTGCTAACACAGGAATCCGAGGTCAGTTCGAGGAACGTATGAAAAAGCTGATCGCAGAGCTTCAGGAAAGAAAAGATGTCATCCTATTCATTGATGAGATCCATTTAATTGTCGGTGCTGGATCTACAGAAGGTTCTCAGATGGATGCAGGAAATATTTTAAAACCTGCACTTGCACGTGGTGAATTGCAATTGATCGGTGCTACGACTTTAAAAGAATATCGACAAATTGAAAAAGACCCAGCATTGGAACGCCGTCTACAACCAATTACTGTGAAAGAGCCGACAATTGAGCATACAATTGAGATTTTAAACGGTATTAAAGATCGCTACGAGCAATTCCATGAAGTGAACTATTCGGATGAAGTGGTTGAGTCGTTTGTAACATTATCAAATCGTTATATCCAAGATCGCTTCTTGCCTGATAAGGCGATAGACTTGATGGATGAGGTAGGATCACGCCTTAACTTGAAGAATTCACAACAAGATTCAACATCGCTTAAGAATCGACTAGATGAGATTGTGAAAGAAAAGCAGGAAGCTGCTGAACGTGAAGATTATGAACTTGCAGCAAATCTTCGTTACCAAGAAATTCAACTGCAAAAACAATTGGAAAAAGCGGATGACAGTGAAAAAGTGACGGATGTCTCTGTTCATGATGTTGAATTGATTGTTGAAGAAAAAACTGGTATTCCAGTAACGAAAATGCAAGCTGAAGAACAAAAACAAATGAAGAACTTAGCCGAAAACTTACGCGGTAAAGTTATTGGACAAGATGAAGCCGTTGATAAAGTTGCAAAAGCAATCCGCCGTAGCCGTGCAGGATTGAAGTCAAAAGAACGACCAATCGGTTCTTTCTTATTCGTCGGTCCAACTGGAGTTGGTAAAACGGAACTGACTAAAGTACTTGCAGAAGAATTATTCGGTAAACGTGATGCATATGTACGCCTCGATATGAGTGAATATATGGAGAAACATTCTGTATCTAAAATTATTGGTTCTCCTCCGGGATATGTTGGTCATGAAGAGGCTGGCCAATTAACCGAGAAAATACGCCGAAACCCATACTCCATCATCTTATTGGATGAAATTGAAAAAGCTCATCCTGATGTACAGAACATGTTCCTGCAAATTATGGAAGACGGTCATTTGACCGACTCACAGGGAAGAACAGTAAGCTTTAAAGAGTCTGTCATCATTATGACAAGTAACGCAGGAACGGGTACGAAGCGTGTGAATGTCGGTTTCAGTCAAACCCATGATGCTGTTTCAACACTAGAGAATTTAAGTGACTATTTCAAACCAGAGTTCTTAAACCGCTTTGATGCCATTGTAGAATTTAATGAGTTATCAAAAGAAAATCTATTGACTATCGTAGACTTGATGCTTAATGAACTACAAGAAGCTATCGAAGAAAATGATATTGAAATCATGATCACAGACGCTGCTAAACAACGACTAGTTGACCTTGGATATGATCCGCGCTTTGGTGCAAGACCATTACGCCGGGTAATCCAAGATAAAATCGAGGACCAGCTCACAGATCTAATTCTTGAGTCAGACTCTGTTGAGAAAGTCCAAGTAGACGTCGAAGAAGAAGAGATTGTTGTTAAACAAGTTTAAATCATAAACCGTCTGCAATATTGCAGACGGTTTTTTTTATGTTCATAAGCTTAGTTTTTTCGTACAAAATATAAAGAGTGAAACTAAAACGTGCTTTGACTGCCTAAATGAATTGGGTTCTTTCATCATTGGTCACTCATCGGTGCTCTAACCGCCCGAATGTAATGATTTCCCTGCTCTTCGGTCACTCATCGGTGCTCTAACTGCCCGAATGTGATGAATTCCCTGCTCTTCGGCCACTCATCGGTGCTCTAACCGCCCGAATGTGATGATTTCCCTGCTCTTCAGTCACTCATCTAGGCTCTAACCGCCCGAATGTGATGAATTCCCTGCTCTTCGGTCACTCATCGGTGCTCTAACCGCCCGAATGTGATGATTTCCCTGCTCTTCAGTCACTCATTGGTGCTCTAACCGCCCGAATGTAACGAACTACTTCCTTCTCGGTCGGTCATCAGTACGATGAAGACCTATATAAGTCCTGCTTCATCATTTTCGGTTGGTAAATGATAATCAATCATGTACATAAATACATCAAACAAAGGGTGTAACGTATGAAGAAGTTAATTCAGCTACTCATAATCATTTTAATCGTCATTCCGCACGTCACCTATACTTCAGCCAGTTCTCCCATGCGTGTCCACTTTATCGACGTTGGCCAGGGGGATAGTATGTTGATTGAAACACCTGAAGATAAGACGATTTTAATTGATGGGGGAGAGCCGAAAGAGGGGAAGCGGCTTGTAAAGTATCTAAAAAAACATGGTATAAAAACAATTGATTTGATGATAGCGACCCACCCGGATTTCGATCATATTGGTGGACTTATTGAAGTAATGAAGCATTTCCCTGTAAGTAAAGTATTGGAAAATGGAGAAATACGTCCAACTAATACGTATGCAAAGTATCGTTTGCAACTCTTTAAAGATGATATTCCAATCAAAATCGCGAAAGAGAACGAGAAAATCTCTGTAGAAGAAGAGGTCGAGCTTCATGTCCTTCATGCAGCTCAGAAGAATGCAGAGAATCCAAATGAATCGGCAATTGTCTTAAAGCTGACATATCATTCAATAGATTTCTTATTAATGAGTGATGTTGGTGCTGAGCAGGAGAAGGTGATTGCTGATAAATATAGTATTGAATCAGAAGTTTTAAAAGTAGCCCATCACGGATCAAGCTCCAGCAGCACGCTAGATTTTTTGAAACAGGCCAACCCTGAAGTTTCGATTATTACCTACAGTGTTGTAAATGATTATGGTCATCCTGTAAAACGCGTCATCAACAATTTATTAAAACTGGAGAGTCAAATTTTTTCTACTGCAGCCTATGGCAATATTATCGTGGAAACGGATGGAAATGATTATATTGTAGTTCCAGATATGCAACCGGTGGAAAGGCTCATTGAGCGATTAAATAAATAGAAATAATAGAAGTCAGCGGACAGCTGGCTTTTTTTACTTTTTCATTTGAATTCTAAAAATATAAACAAAAATATTCAGAAAACTATTGACAAAAATTCGTTTCAGTTATATGGTTAATTACATAAGTAACTAACCAATGAACGCAGGAGGTTGCAGATGAAAATTAAATTAGACGACACCAAACCGATCTTCCTCCAAATCAAAGAAATGCTTGAGGATTCAATTATTAGCAATACATTGAAGGAAGGAGATAGGGTGCCTTCAACAAATGAATTAGCAGCACATTATAAAATCAATCCGGCAACTGCTGCGAAGGGAATAAATGAATTGGTGGCAGAAGAAATTTTATATAAAAGAAGGGGTGTAGGAATGTTCGTTGCAGAGAATGCACGGAATATACTATTGGAGAAACATCAAGCCAATTTTTACGAGGAATATATCCGGCCACTGAAGCAAGCCGCACAGAAGCTGGATATCGATAAAGATGAATTATTGAAAATGTTACAACGGGAGGATAGCTGATGAAAATTGAAGTGAAAGAGTTAACGAAACGATATGGGGAAAAAGAAGCCTTGTCAAATCTTTCATTCACCTTAAATGAACCGAAAATTTATGGCTTATTGGGCAGAAATGGTGCAGGTAAAACAACTTTTATGGAAATATTAGCTGGACAAATTACGGCTACGAAGGGTGAGGTTCTAATCGATGGTGTCCGTCCGTTTGATAATCAACGGTTGATTGAATCCATTTGCCTTATCAAAGAGGGGAATAACTTCAAGAAGGATCTGAAAATCAAACACGTATTAAAAATCTATTCCTATTTTTATCCCACTTGGGATCAGGAACTTGCGGATAAATTAATTGATGAATATGGACTTGATAGGAATGCAAAAATAAAAACACTATCTAAAGGGATGGAATCTGCACTTGGAATCTCGGTCGGTTTGGCTAGTAAAGCACCTATCACTATTTTTGATGAACCGTATATTGGTCTGGATGCACCTTCACGTAAGAAATTCTATGAAATATTGCTTGAGGAGTTTCAGAATGAAAAACGAACAATTATCTTTTCTACGCATTTGATAGATGAAGTCAGTCTGTTGTTTGAGGAAGTGTTGATTATCCGGGAAGGGAAACTCGTTCTTCAGGAGGAGACGGATTCTCTAAGGCAAAGCATTATTTCTGTTTCAGGGCCTGTGGATGCAGTAAAGACGTATATTGAAAATAAAGAAACACTTGAGATAAAACAATTGGCGGGAATGATGAATGCTTATGTTTACGGAGAGAAGGAAGAGGCATTAGAGTATGGATTAGATGTAGAAGGTGTGCCGATACAGGAGTTAATGATCCATTTGACGGAAAGAAAGCGGGGGGCATAAAATGACGAGACAAGTGAAGGGATTGCTATTCTTTTTCTTATCTGACCTAAGACATTCGTTTACAATTTTTTGGTCGATTCTTCTGATTGCTTTAGCTCTTTCATTGGGGATAGCGTATTTACTGTTGGATGTGCAGGATGGTGTGTTCTTTTTTGGATTTCCTTTTGCAACATACATTAATGTCGGGATAGTCGGCTTTCTAATCGTGAAGGATTATATTCCTTTTTCGTTGAAGCTGGGAGCAGTCCGGAAAAATATTTTTGCTGCAGCTGGTGTATTATTTGTTTTGTATGGATTTATCATGGCCATGATTTCTAGTACCCTTCATTTCATCATTAATCTGATTATAGAAGCAGTTGGATTGCATTCATTCATGTTTTTGCATCCAGCACAATTAATTGGAAGTGATACATGGCTGACAAGAATTGCCGTAGATACGGTAATGATGTTTGGTGTTTTTGCTCTATTCTTTCTATTGGCCCTGTTGTTTTACCGTGGTGGCCTAATTATTGGTGGCAGTGTTGTCGGACTGATTGGCGTCACTTTACTATTTGGTATCGCGCAAGGATGGCTGTTTGAATTCTTTCTCAACTTGTACCACACCATTGATTATGTTTTCTTCGCTCAGGTATTTGGTATCAGTATACTGATTTATGGATTGACCTATTTTTTAGTGAGAGGGATAACGACAGTAAAGGCTTAATAAAAAACAGGAAGATGTACTCTTCCTGTTTTTTGTGGATTAAAGATATATGGATTTATCCCGCATGTTCTTTCGTACGGAATATATAAATACTCAGTAATAGTAGAATGAGACATGCAATAACCGTTGTCACAGCCGATCCAATTAAAGAGCTTGATATTTCACCGGTGTGTAGAAACTCAAATGAATGATTGGAAATATTAGAAGGGCTGTAGCTTAACTTTTCTCCAAACAGGCTTGATCCAACGCTTATTAAAATTATGGTTGCTATTGTACTGAATGTGACAAGACCAGATGATTTGAAGATTGTATTATAAAAAATGGATACGGTCAGTACGAGTGTCAGCCAAAGCCCATATAATGCTGTCATTACAAGAAAATCACCGATGGGGATGGTATCATATAAAATGCCGATATAATACCAAGCGAACAGCATTGCTAACACATAAGATGCTATAATGAGGACGAGAAGTGCTGCCCATTTACTAAGGATATATGCTGGGTAGGCTACTGGTTTTACAAGTATCAATTCAGCAATTCCGGATTTTCGTTCTCCTGCAATTGTTCCCATGGAGATAAGAGCAATAATTAAAACACCTAGGCTGCTAAGTTGACTGATGCTCATTTGAATTGCATCAATTCCAGTGAATTCTGGCATTTGGAATACAGCACCTTCAGGTAATCCGCCTACCTTATCGAGAATTTGCGGAAGGTAATAATTCATCACTGGGTCCATGACAGCGATGAGGATGAGTACGAGAGGCACCCAAATCCATTTCCGATCACGGAAGTGTCCAACCATTTCATTTTTGAAAAGAGTTTTCCATTGTCTCATTTCTTCACCGCCTTCATGAACATTTCTTCAAGTGAAGCTCGATTGAGATGAAATTCAACGAGTGGCCAATTTTCCTCTGTGGCTGCTTTGAGAACTTCGTATCTAACTTTACTGATATCTGCTGCCGGAATTTTAATTGTATTGCGATCGAGATAACTGGAAGTTCCACTTGGTAAAGCTCGTAATTTCTCCAAATACTGTTCTGGATTATCTTGAAATTCGAGTTCTATAACCGAAGTTTGATATTTCTTCCGTAACTCGAGAATGGAGCCAGCTTCAATGATTTCCCCTTTATGCAGCAGTAGAAGGTCATCACATACCTCTTCGGCATCATTTAAAATATGAGTTGAGAAGAGGATGGTCATTTCTTCCTTTAACTTTTCAAGTAATGTCAATACTTCTCTTCTTCCAATCGGATCCAATGACGAAACTGGTTCGTCGAGTAAAAGTAATTTTGGGGAATGAATAATTGCTTGGGCAATTCCAAGACGTTGCTTCATTCCACCAGAATATCCACCGATAGGTTTATTCCATGCATCTTTGATTCCTACTTCTTCCACAAGCTTTTCTGCCCGCTCTTCTGCTTCTTTCTTCGATAAATATGCGAGTTCTCCGCTGAATATCAGAAATTCCTTCGCTGTCATCCAACTTGGGAAGACGGGATATTGTGGCAGATAACCAATAAATTTCCGTAAATCTGCGTTAGCCGGCTGACCAGAAAATCGAATCTTGCCCTCCGTTGGCTTTAATAATCCGGCAAGTATTCGTAAAATCGTTGTTTTTCCGGCTCCATTCGGTCCAATTAAAGCGATGCATTTACCTGAAGTAAGGGAAAAATCCACCCCTCGTACAGCAGTATAATCTTTATACGTTTTCTTTAAAGATGTGGCGGAAAGCAGGTTCATGGATTATCTTCTCCTTCCGAAAATAAAGTAGAGAATCGGTCCGATAATATTTATGAACACGATGACTACAAACCAAACCCAGCGGTTACCCCGGACATTTTCTCCTTGCTTTGCCCAATCGAGAATACCGACAATCAGTAAAATCCCTTGTATAAAAAATAATGGTAATATTAATTGCCAATTAATAGCTAAAGATTCCATGTTAGTTCCCTCCAATTGATTAGCTTAATAAAACAGGAATAAGAAATGCGAGACCAAGAATGATGATTAGGATAATCCATCCATGTGGCCGTGCCATATTTATAGTCCAGCCAATTCCGAATCTCTTTTCAAGGAAGACTGCCGGGTCCTCCTTGTTGAAATAAAATACTCCAAGTTTCCAATAGCGATCGTCATCGCGATTAATTTGTGTACCACCAGGTCCGGTAACATGATAGAGTCGGCTTCCACCTTGCCCAAGTTTGAAGCTGAGATAGATGGCATAGATGATGATAGCTATGTTGAAAATTAGTGAGATGGTAACTACCAGTTTTTTATTGACTGGATGGAACATCGCTATCTGGACAAATGTAAGTAATGCAATGATGCCATTCCCGGTGATGATGAGAAATAGGGACCAACGTTTCCGGAAAATCGAATTTCGCTTCAATGACAGTTTCGGATTGGACTGGTCGATTTGTTGTTTTGCAAGTTGTATCATGCTGTTTGAAAATATAAAGACTCCAATCAGAAAAAATTGGAATGCAGGCACCATAAGAATAGAAAGATAGGATTTTTCTGCTGATCTTGTCACTTCACCAGAAAAGCTATATTGCATTGGTATTTGATCCGGCAGCAAATGGTAATTGATTATACTATAAATAATCAGTCCAACCGTAAGGAAGAGAGAAATAAGGAACCATAAGTTGGAGTAGGTCAGTTTCTCTTTTCGGAAAGCGGTACTAATGACGACCTCTTGTGTTTCATCGGCACTCCATGCACTTGCTACTTTAATTTTCTTCATTCTTTTGTGGAAGATAAGGTAAATGATAGCAGTTACGATAAAGTAGAAAAGTATGGTGATAGTCAGCAGAATAGTTGCCTGAGCTTCATCGGCCCCCATACTTAAGAATAAAAAAAGTAGGGTGAGCAAAAGTGCAAGCAGGCTTGTCGATTGCACGTATTTTTTCCTGAGACGCTTTAGTAATGGGCTATGATAAACTTCTTCCGGAATCGTAACTCCGAAACTTTCTGTTCTTCTAGTCCAGTAAGGGATAAATATAGTTGCAAGATAACTGGGAATGAGGATCAGCAGTGCGATCAAGGGAAACCAATTATTCATGTTGTTCACCTTCTTTATTTAAAATCTGTAAGTATATCTCATCGCTTAGTTCTTTAAACTCATCGATGGTGAGGTTATGACAAATGCTTGCTGCAAGCAGAGGTCTTAATTCTTCTTTGAGTGAGTTGATATAATTTTCGTCTGCTGGAAGGAATCCATCTGGGTGAATAATGACCCCGCGCTTTCTATGGATTTGGATGTATCCTTCCTGTTTTAATTGCTGGTAGACTTTGTTTACGGTATGAACATTTATGCCAATATCAGCGGCAAGGGAGCGGACAGATGGCAAATCATCCCCAGGCTGCAATTCTTTTCTGGCGATACCTTCAATAATTTGCTCTTTGAGCTGAATATAAATTGGTTTATCAGCGGCCATATCCATTTTGATAAACATAAACACACCTTCTTTCTATACAGGCAAGATGTTGTATTTGTTCTATTAGTAGTATAACAGACAAATTGTTGAAGTACAATAGGAAATTATGAGGCAATAGCATATTTCTTCAATAGAAAAAAACCAAAGCAATTCCTTATCAAAAGAATCACTTTGGTTTGTTAAGTTTTTATAGTTAATATTTAAAAGCTGATCGCACTAACTTATGAAACAACTTCTCCAGTCATAGGTGCTTCCACATGGGAGAACTGTTTATAAGAAAGGTAGTTTTCTTTCGTAATGACAAACAAATCATAGATTTCTTCTTCTGGATTGACCTTGGAAAAGACTCCAGGATAGGTTTCATTAGCCAATGCGATATAAGGGAGCTTCAACACTGCTTTCAATGAGCGGATGTTGGTCTTCCGTACTTTCATGAATATGCCATCAATCCCTTGGGTGAGGAATAATTCATCAAAGAACATATCTTTAGCCTGGCGGTTGTATCCTTTGCCAAAATAAGGTTTACCAATCCATGTAGCGAGAAATCCGTAATTTTCTTCAATATCGAACAAATTAATCGTTCCTATTGGCTGCTGGAACTCATCAAGAATAGTTCTAGAAATCAATTCACGATTTTGCTCCGCTTCAATCGTCTGCTTCGTTAAAAAATATAATTCATCTAATGTGTTGGCTTTTTGTCTAACATAGGGAAATACTTCGGGATGTGTCATCAACTCATACAGTACAGGCACCTCATGTAATTCACGCAATTTTAGCATAAAAAAACCCTCCTTTTTCCAGGTGGGTATATTTCCTAAGGCGCACTAGTGGTCCCAGTTGGAAACCTACCCACGAATTTTTATTCAAGATCGAAAAAACTAAAGATTGATCAACAAAAATTCGGGGTGGGAATCGAACCCACTAGAACCAGTACATATATGCTGGTGGCGCACCATTTGCCTTCCCTATTTAATTTCAACTAACGTTTGGAGACTTCCTAATCGTCATCTCTTTTCTGCAGTTTGTAATTAATTTCTTAACTCATTTTACACTGGTTTCTCGAAAATGTGAATGGGTTTTTTAAAATATTTTATTAAAATTTTTTTAGGGAAAAACACATCAAATTCATTGCCTTTTATATGTGAAAATTGTTATTATATTAAGTCATTTAAGGCATGGAAAAGCTTCGGATATTGAAAAGAAAATCCATTGTCTTCAGCCTGTTTTGGATAAGCGAATTGGCCCTCGGTGATTAGTGTGGACATTTCCCCCATAGCGAGTTTGATAAAAAGTTTAGGGGCTGGAAACCAGTATGGGCGGTTATAACTTTTCGCCATAAGCCGATAAAAATCTTTATTGCGTTTCGGCTCAGTCGCTGTAACATTGACAGGACCTTGCATTCTTTCATTAAAAATGCAGAATTCCAGTAAATTTACGGCATCATCTATATGAATCCACGATATCCATTGCTCTCCATCACCGATACTTCCTCCGACAAACAGTTTAACAGGTAAAGCCATGAGAGGAAAAGATCCTTCTTTTCTGCCAAGTATAATTCCAAATCGCGCATAAATCGTGCGGATTCCCATTTTTTCAATTGTCTTTGCGGTATCTTCCCAATCTACAACGACAGAGCTTAAAAAATCCTTTCCTGGTTTTTCGGTATTCTCCGTAAAAATTATCTCAGTAGATGTTCCATAATATCCGACAGCAGAACCATTAATGAAAACTTTTGGCTTCTCATTCAGTTTACTTACTAATTCAATGAGGTTTTTTGTTGCCTCTATTCTGCTCTGACGGATTTTCTTTTTCTTTTCCTCTGTCCAATAGCCGAATAAAGATTCTATAAATTGCTGGAAAATCTTGGACATCGTCTTGATAAGATAGATAGGTGACATGTTTTGTGTTTTTATGTGATTGGGGTGATCGAGTAACGACAAAGACATGATGTCCTTTTGTTATTAATTTTGCAGTCAAGTGTTTACCGATAAATCCGGTACCACCGGTTATTAGAAAATTCATGGTATCCCTCCGGAAGTCTTTATGATTCGTCTTTGATTTCATTTTATTATATAGGATAAGTATTAGTTGTATACAGGCATTCATGATAATATGGTAGGGAAGGGGTGAATGGTTTTGAAAAAAATTACCCGGATTACCGTTCAACAGAAAAATAAGAATCGGTATAATATTTTCCTTGCTGATGAGTATGCATTTAGTGTCGATGAAGCAATTCTTATTGAATTTGGTCTCCGCAAAGGTCTTGAATTAGATGAAGCGGCAATCAATAAAATTGTCCAAAAAGAGAAGCTGTACCAATTCTATACCCAATCGATCAACTATTTAAGCTATCGAATGCGGACGAAAAAGGAAGTTTATGATTACTTAAAGAAAAAAGAAGTAGAACCTGAATACATAGATGAAATCATTGACCGGTTAACAAAGGAAAAACTGCTTGATGACCGGGAATTTGCAGAAGCTTTTGTTCGGACAAGAATCAACACATCGACGAAAGGACCGAAAGTAATAGCTCAAGAGTTGAGGGAAAAAGGAGTAAGTGCAAAGATAGTTGCAGACGTTTTGGAACTGTATACTACAGAGAAACAATTTGATAAAGTGTATAAGATTATGGAAAAAAAGCTGCGCCAATCGTCCAAGCATGCGTTCCGCAAACGGTTGGAGCAGATACAAGTGAATCTAATGCAAAAAGGATTCTCCCGGGAGATCATTCAAGAAGTTGCTGTTAATTTTTCAGACCAAAAGGATGCAGATGCTGAATGGGAAGCGTTAGTCTTTCAAGGAGAGAAGCTTTTGCGAAAATATCAGAACAAGTTTTCGGGCTTCGAATTAAGGAATAAATTGACAGAGGGACTTTATCGGAAGGGTTTTTCCTTTGATTTAATACAGCGTTTCATTCAAGAAAGCTTAGAGCAGGAATGAATTTTTGTTGGGGCGGGTCTCGTGTATTCCATTCCCGGTTAAAAATTGATAAGCTAGAGGAAGAATGGGGGATAAAAAATGACATATCGTTATAGCGATTATTCAGTGGAACAATTATATAAAGAAATAAGCGAGCTGAAGGAGAAAGCTCAGAGGGCAGAGCAGCTTGGTAATATTTCCGAGGTGCAGATCAATGAAAGAAAAATGCAGGTGGCAATTTCATATACAATGAATCCAGACGATTTCAAAGCTGGTGAAATTTATCAATTCAAAATGGAGCCTGGCTTCCGTTTCAAAATTGATTATATTAATGGCGTGTTTGCATGGGGATATCGAATCAATTTATTGGACGAGCAGTATGAAGAAATTGAAGCACTGCCGATTGCATTATTAGGTAAAAAAGTAAATTAAATCCGAAAGCTGAAGTGCCTTTACAGGCTAAGGCGATGAAGTTGGAAACAAAAAAGAACAGCAGGGGATGCCTGCTGTTCTTGTCTTTATACAAAATCACTCGCATATAGTTTTCGTTGTAATTTATGTTCCGAGAATATCCAACCTGTATAGGAACTGATAATTTCGAGTTCGGGACTAATTTTTACTACAGCCACAAATGGATAGTAGTCATTTGAACGATATCTCAGATCGATAAGCCGAACTTCCGTATAATTGTCGAATTCATTGATCTCCCAGCGGTATACCGGTGAAAAATTCAAGAAGGCCGCTATATTGTCATCGGTCTTAGCGACGTCAATAATTGGCAGATCCGGTAAAGGGATTTTCTTAAACTCATCGACAATTTCAATATGGCGATTTTCCACTTTTCCTACATAGAAACGTTCTTTTGTAGTGATTGCCACACGCCAATAATTTTGTTTTAAAGTTGGTGAAGTGGCAATTTCTAACGTATCAGGGAAATGTTCCTTGATCTTGTTTACAATTTCCCGTTTGTCCAAATATCGTTTAATATAGTATAGGATAATCACTGAGTAGATCGTAATCCAAGTATAGGCCGGATTTGCACCAAGTGTCCATGCAATAATCCCAACTACATTCAAAGAAAAAATATAAGGATCGAAAGTGTTGATGAAGCCCTTTGCTATCCATTTACTGGAGAAGGGTCTTAGTGCTTGTGTGCCATAAGCGTTAAACAAATCCACTGTCACATGAATAATGACAGCAAGAAATGTCCAAAGCCATAGATGGAGGAAACTCACTTCTGGGGCGAATAAATAGATCACTCCAGACACAAGGAGCCCCCACATGATGATGGCAGGGATCGAATGGCTTGCACCACGGTGATGCCTGATATACGTTGCATTATCTTTCATTTTAAATACGGTATCGAAGTCTGGTGCATGCGACCCAACTATCGTTCCAATTAAAACGGCATTAAACAATGCCGGATCACTTTGCACAACAGGATCTAATGTGGCAAGTCCTGCGAGTGAAACTCCCATAACGATATGCGTTGCGGTATCCATCGTATTGGACACTTCCTATCTTATATGATTATCACGGTCCAGCCTCCGTAAGACAGAGAGCGTAGAAAAAACCATGATGGAAAAAGCGTTCATATATATTTATTGTACCAAAAGAAGGTGAAGTTTTGATAAAAGACATATTACAGAATTTTAACATAGAAGCATTTCAGAAGGAAATTCTTAACTGGTATCAAGAAAATAAGCGGGCCCTCCCATGGCGTGAAACAAGTGACCCTTACTATATATGGATATCCGAAATCATGCTTCAACAAACCAAAGTTGATACAGTTATTCCTTATTTTAATCGGTTTATCGATAAATATCCAGACCTTTACTCATTGGCAAATGCTCCAGAAGAGGAAGTATTAAAAGTATGGGAAGGATTAGGCTTTTATTCGAGGGCGAGGAATTTGCACACGGCAGTCCGTGAAGTCGTGGAAAACTACGATGGAAAAGTTCCTGATACAAAGGATGAATTAGGAAAATTAAAAGGTGTTGGACCGTATACTCAAGGTGCGATTCTTTCGATTGCCTTCAATCAGCCTGAGCCTGCTGTAGATGGAAATGTTATGCGGGTGTTCTCTCGATTGTTATTAATTAATGATGATATAGCACGTGCTAGAACAAAGAAATATTTTGAGCAGATTGTTGCCGAAGTCATATCGAAAGAAGATCCATCATCCTTCAATCAAGCGATTATGGATCTTGGTGCGACAATTTGTACACCGAAATCTCCTGCTTGTTTAATTTGCCCGGTCCAGGAACACTGTAGAGCCTTTGAAGTAGGTGCGCAAGCTGAATTACCGGTGAAAACAAAAGCAAAGAAACAGAAGTCAATTCATTATGCGGCATTGATCATCAGAAATCAGGAAGGCAAGTATTTGATTGAGAAAAGACCGGAAGAAGGCTTGCTTGCCAATATGTATCAATTCCCGATGGTCCCATTAGAAGAGGTAAAGCTTGAAGACATACCTGCATGGTTTTATAAGAAATATGGTGTGCAACTACAAATGGGTGTGCAAAGTGGTGATTTGAAGCATGTATTCAGTCATTTGATCTGGAACATCGATATTCATTCGGCTGAGGTGAATGATACGGAAGTAAAGGATTCAAGTTTACGTATCGTCGACTTGGAGGAGATGAAAAATTTACCTTTTCCAGTGTCGCATCTTCGAATAAGAAAAGGTTTAGAGTAGGCAAGCTTTTACCAAGTTTTATTAAAAATACTTAAAATATCCTCCGTATAGCTTCTTCGTAAATGGTTAAATTATAGTTACGGAGGTGATATCAATGGCGAAAAAATCACAAGCAGGTACTAACGTGCAAAAAGTGAGACAACAAAACCAAATGTCTAAGCAAGGTCAATACGAGACTGAGTTTGCTTCTGAAACGGATGCGCAAGAGGTAAGACGTCAGAACCAAAAGTCTAAACAAGGCCAAGGACAAAGTCAAGGTCAATATGGGACTGAGTTTGCTTCTGAAACGGATGCGCAAGAAGTAAGACGTCAGAACCAAAAGTCTCAACAAAATAAAAAGTAACAACATACAAAAGAGCTTCCTGACTAGTGGGAAGCTCTTTTTACTTTATTTACTAGCAAGGTGACTATCTAGTGGTGAAATTTCTCTATAGTATTACATTTCGAAAAAGACTATTTCAAAGATTTTACTCGACTTTTAATACTCGAAAGTTCTGGGTAGTAGAAAATGCTCGATTAAAACAGTATGCAAAATATATCTGCATATTGCAGAACAGGTGGGACAAGAGTGAAAGGATGCTGCTTTATGATAACCCGAAATTAAATGTAAACATATAGAAGCAATGGGAAACCTTTGCACAGTGTTTCTTTGGTAACAAATATACAGCTATATGATGAATATCATAATGTGGCAACCTGGAATAATTGTATATCAACGGATATGCAAATCATCCTTTTCTTCGACATTTTTAGCAAATTCCATGAAGAAGCAGGCGCTAACGTGGCGGGGTCATAAGACTTATTTTTTATTATGGGGTGAGGAGAATTTTCTGTTGGTTGCAACAGAATTATTTTTAGGTAATTTTTACCAATGAATTCTAATAGTTTGCACTTCGAATGTAATGAAATTTACTGGCATGTTGGCTTGTAATTCACAAATAGGTACTATTCGAGAGCTAGAGACGATTTATGGTATAGGAATAAAGACAATTAGAGTTTACGATTCGAATGAACTAGAAAGCGTGAGCCTGTCGAAGCAGGTCGGATTATATAGAGAAAATAAGTTTTATAGTCTAATAGTGAAAACACAGGGTATCATTCACTATATCTATGTTCCTATGATATTGCTATGCTCTGTTTTTCTCTCTAATCGATATTGGATTTTTATTTTTTGTTATGCTACATTGTCATAAAATAGTTGATTTTATTAGAAGGAGCGTTTCACTTTTGTTACAAAAATTTAACATTGACCGGATTTTTATGTTATGAAAAGCGAACAATCCTTTTATATCCGGCAAACACAATATATTAATTTTATTTAAAGGCAGCATTTGCTTTTGACACAATATTGACATAATTTTGAGACTATGAATATACTCTAGTTGATTATTTACTGTAAAGCAAATGAAGTTACTTAAGGAGGTTATCCAGATGAATAAAGTTAAAGTCGTCTTATATACGCAGGATACTGTCTATGCGGAATATTTTTCCAACTTTATGAGAAATCCTTCGAACAGTTCGAAGTTCTCGACAAAGATTTTCACGGATGAAGCTGCTTTCAAAAATAATATCCGTAACCAAAAACAGCATATCTTGTTGACGGATGCGAATCTGGAAGAATCAGACAAAAGCAATTTTGATAAAGTGATTATCATTACGGAAGATAAATCAAATGCAGCTGAGCATGATCTGTATGTATTTAAATATCAACCGCTCAATGAATTATTATCACAAGTACTATCCATTTATTATGAAAGTAACGGCAGGATTGAGAAATCATTTTATCAGGAAAACAAGGAGACGGTCGTCAGTTTTTACAGTGGAAGTGCTGGTACGGGTAAAACGATACTCTCCCTATCCCTTGCAAAAAATTTGACGATGCAGAATAAGCGTGTGTTTTATATAAGTCTGGAACAATTACATACTACATATCTATTTTTCAAAGAGCCGAAAGTGTCTTCTGCGGAAGTGTTCTACTACTTAAAAAATAATACAGATCGTTTGATTTCAAAAATAGAAGCATTGAAATCACATGATGCCTTAACTAATATTGATTACTTCACTTTTCCAGTTCTGCCTGAAGAAATGGAAATGCTGACGGCGTCTGATGTAAAAACATTGGTAAGTGCTCTAAAAGCAATGCAGGAATATGATTATATCATTATAGATTTAGATGCTTCATTGCATGAACGCAATACTGCTGCAATGGAGATTAGTGATGAAGTTTTCTGGATTTTAAGTTCGAGTGAGACGAGTATGGCAAGAACGAAGTATATATTGGATAACGATCTTATTGGTAACGACATCGATAAGACAAAACTGCATTATATCCTAAACAAAGTTCCTTCAAACTTATTCAGTAATTTTGATAGTTATAATTTCAGTATTGAAGCAAGTATTCCTTTCTTTTCATCCTGGATGGAGATGGATGAGCAGCAGAAGGTCCTCGGAGACACCGAGATTGGGGAGAAGCTTGCCCAATTATTTATAACAAATCAAGAATTGTTTAGGCAGGTGGACTTTGTTGAAAACTGATGATCTGAAAATTAAAAAAAATCCAGCCTCGGAAGATGATAAACAACATCTTGCACTCGATGAGGATGAGATAACGAAAAAGCTGATTGAGGAACTGAGGGAAACACTCGATTTTATGCACTCAGTTACGAATGAAGAGTTATTGGGGCTTGTAGAAGAAACTGTAATTGCTTATGCAAGGGAACACGCTATCAACTCTTCGATGATAAAGCGGATTGTTGACCGGATGTACAATGCATTTAGAGGATTGGGCGCATTGCAGCCGCTATTGGATGATCCTTCCATTACAGAGATTATGGTAAATAATCATGAAGAAATTTTTATTGAGCGAGATGGTCAAGTAACAAGGACGGATGTTGCTTTTGAGAATAGACAAAAGTTGGAGGATACAATCCAAACGATTGTGTCGAAAGTGAATCGCGTAGTAAATGAATCAAGTCCAATAGCAGATGCCAGATTAGAAGACGGATCCCGGGTCAATGTTGTATTGCCGCCGATCGCTTTAAGAGGGCCAGCAATGACCATCCGGAAATTTCCTCAGAATCCTTTAACTATGAAGGATTTGATAAAGTTTGGAGCTTTGGATGAAGAAGTTGCCGATTTTCTGCAGCACCTTGTCGAAGCGAAATACAATATATTCATAGGCGGAGGAACTGGTTCCGGGAAAACAACTTTCTTAAATGTCTTGTCTAATTTTATTCCGCCGGACGAGAGGCTCATCTCAATAGAGGATTCAGCTGAGCTCCAAATTAGGAATATTCCTAACCTTATTAGTCTTGAGACGAGGAACCCGAACACAGAGGGCAAGGGCGAAGTGTCGATAAAAGATCTAATAAAAGCTTCCTTGCGTATGAGACCAAACCGGATTATTGTAGGTGAAGTCCGCGGAGAGGAAGCGCTGGATATGCTGCAGGCAATGAATACAGGACATGACGGCTCCTTGTCGACAGGACATGCGAACTCGATTGTTGATATGCTAAGCAGATTGGAAACAATGGTGTTAAGTGCTGCGGAACTGCCACTGGAGGCAATCCGCCAACAAATCAGCTCAGCAATTGATATTATGGTTCACCTTTCCAGATTCCGGGACCATTCAAGAAGAGTTGTCGAAATATCGGAAGTAAGAGGAATGGAAAACGGAAAAATTATAACGGCGCCGTTATATAAGTTTGAAGAAGAAGGCGAAGATTATCGTGGAAGAATCATCGGTAAATTACAGAAAACAGAAAATGGATTAGTGTCCACAAACAAATTGAAATTAGCTGGGAAATATGATGTTTTGGAACAGTTTTCTGACTAATTAATTGGGGATTGATGGATATGGATTTAGAACAAATTATTGGATCGATTTTAATTATTTTCCTCCTTGGAACCCTTGTTTTTCGCCGTTTATTCCAATCCCGTAGAAGAAAACAGGTAGAAAAAGAACAGAGTAAACTGGAAAGCATGAAAAGAGAAAGAAGTATTCAAGCGATCCGGATGCGAACTCTTGGTGGTAATACGTTAATTGATTATGCTACATATGAATTAAGCTTTGGGGAGAAAGTGAAATATACGCTGATGGCTGGAGCGGTGCTGTTCGGGATTGCTTATTTATTTTACGATAACTTCATCGTTTCAAGTATTGTAGGACTCCTTGGTGTATTCTATCCGCGGATGAAAAAGAAAAGCTTGAATGAAAAGCGCAAGAATGAACTGCTCTTGCAATTTAAAGAAGCAATTTCAGCATTATCTTCATCACTTGCAGCTGGACAATCTATAGAAAATGCATTTCGGGATGCGTTAAAAGATTTAAAATTGCTCTATCCAAATGATGACATTCACATTATTAAAGAATTTAACTTGATTAATAGAAGAATAGAAAATGGTGAAACGGTTGAACGGGCAATTGACGATTTTGCCAAACGTTCAGATATTGAAGATATCATTAACTTTTCCAATGTATTTATTACGTGTAAGCGTACAGGCGGAGACTTAGTAAGGGTAATTAAACAGACATCAGATATTCTCTCAGATAAAATCGAGATTCAGCAAGAAATTAGAATACTAGTCTCACAAAAGAAATTCGAGTCAAAAATAATGGCGATTGCACCAATCGGGATTATCTTGATGCTTCGGGTTTCTTCACCTGAGTTTGTTGCACCATTATTTGATCTTGGCACCCCTGGTCCAGTAGTAATGACTGTTGCGCTGATTTTCATCGTTTTAAGTCTATTTATCAGTCAAAAAATTATGGATATCAAGATTTGATGAACAGAGGGGAGGCTAAAGGACATGATCATCAGAATACTCATAGCAGTTATCCTGCTCGTTGTACTTACAACTAGCTTAAAACAGAAGAAAATTTATCAGCAATTCATTGAATTGTACAAAGAGGATATTACCCTGCCTGTCCTTGCGCCATTTGCTTTTACAGTAATTGATAAACTGGATGTAAACAGACGTCTTCCAAGACTTGTTAATTTTATTCATCAGAAAATGATTATTTTAAAGGGAAGTAAGCTGTCGGGTGACCACACAAGAGTCTATCTGGCCAAAATGATCATTACACTGATTTTGCTGGTTCTATTAACGTTAGTTGCTGTTGAAGCTAGTGGCGGCGACTATGAAATGCTCGTTTGGGGTTCCTTGTTAACAGGTATTGTCAGTGTTTTTCTCGTAAAAGATTTAGATAAAAAAGTGAAACAAAGAAAGGATTCAATTTTGATTGACCTCCCTGAATTTGTCAATAAAATTATACTCTTAGTCAATGCGGGTGAAACCGTTCAGGGAGCTTTTGAGAAATGTGTCAATCAAAATAAACATAGAATTTTTGAATCACCGCTCTATTTTGAACTGAGTGAAGCAGTGAATAAAATGTCTGCGAACACTTCTTTTCAGGACGCATTAAAAGATTTAAGTTACAGGAGTGGGATACAGGAAGTATCTGTATTCACAACGACTGTAATGATGAACTACAGGAAAGGAGGAGCGCAGCTTACAGAATCCCTTAAAGAACTTTCTGTAACATTGTGGGAGAAGAGAAAAACGATTACTCGCATTAAGGGAGAAGAGGCTTCTTCTAAACTGGTATTCCCGATTATTTTTATTTTTGGAGCAGTACTACTAATTGTAATCTACCCGGCTATCGCGGTATTTTAAAAAATTAAAATTAAGGAGAGGATTAACATGCAACAATTAACGACATTTATTAAGAATTTTTGGAATGACGAAGAGGGGATTGAGACGGTAGAAATTCTACTAATCTTATCTGTGCTCATTGTAGTTGCCCTTATGTTCCGAGACGAACTGATCGGATGGGTAGAGGGTATTTTTAGAACGATAGAGACAGAATTACCGATGTCAGAATAAGAGTATTAAAAAGTGAATCGAAAAATCAATGAAATTTGGGGTGACTAGAAATGAAACCCTTCTTGAAAGGAGAACGGGGGAGCTTTACTGTTGAAGCGACCCTCGTCTTTCCGGCTTTTCTCATGTTTGTTCTTGCTGGAGTATTTCTTTGTATTGTTATTTTCCAGATGGGAACAGCACATTATACTGCACAAAAAGCGGCATCACAGGTTGCATATACTTGGAACAATTCAAATAAGGATCTGAAAACTGGTGAGTTTGAAAAGCATCTGTACCCGGGATTAGGTGATTCTGCAGGTGATGGACTTTATTGGCGTATATTTGATAACGGAATACTTGGCATGTTTGGTTTGGATGGGGTATTCAGTCCATCAGATGATGGCACATTTTACAGAAAACTGTTGAAAGCGGAATTAGAGTATAATAACGCCCTTACAGTAGATGTAGATTACAATAATTATATTATTTACAGTGAAGTGACAGCAACTGCTAAAACTGAATTGTTCATGCCACAATTTTTAAAAGAAATGTTGGGTGGCAGTGATTCATTAACGGCTGAATCAACACACGTTGTAACCGAGACCCCTGAATTAATTCGTACGTATAACTTTGCTAACTATTTATGGAGGGTAACAGGGTTAGCTGATGCAACGCAAAACATTTTAGACTCTGTCAGTGACTTTTTCAACTGACAGGCTTATGGAGGTTAACATGAAGAAATATATCAAACTATCATTCATTCTTATCATTACTATATTATTTATTGCTGCATGCAATGGAGATGATAAGGTAGATGAGGGAGTAAACGAGGAAGAAAATAGTAATCAGGAAACAAATGAAACTGAAGAAAATGAAACAACTGAAGAAGATGTGATCAATGAAGAAGACAGCTCGGAGGAAGTAACTGATAATGACGAGTCCGAAGAAGACGGTGATATTTCTTTTGGAAATCATCAGGAGGGTCTACGGATCGGTGATACGGGTACGGTTGTAGATAACGATAAGAATAGATATGATGTAACACTTAACTCTGTTACATTTAAAGACAGCGTCGCAGGTTTGGAACCTAATGGAGAAACCTTCGTCGTTGCTAACATTACCGTTAAAAATACTGGTGATGCCAGTTTTGATGCTGCCAATATGTATAATCCGGGATTCGGTCCTGAGGGAGGACTTCAGACAACGATGAATGACATATTTAGGGATGCCGGTGTGGAGCTCGATGAAGAATTATTAGAGGGAGAAATTGCCCCAGGTGAATCAGTAACTGGCGACCATATTTTTGAAATTGGCGAAGTGAGCGATCAGTACAGATTTATTATTGGTGGAAGTGGACAACAAATTTTAACATATGCGAACTGGGACGTTTTGGAAAGTGATATAGAGTAACCTGCTAATTAACTCCTATCAGCAGAAAATCAAGACCTCTTCTAGGAGGAGAACGAATGAAAAAGTTTTTTAAACGTCTTCTATATGGAGAAAAAGGTGCGGTTTCTGTATTTGCCATACTTATCATCGTGCCGATTTTCCTGCTTAACGCCTTATTTATTGATACGATACGCATTGTCACTGCGGAGCGACAGATGGAAAATGCAATCGATACCGCACTTCGTTCAACGATGGCAGAGTTCAACGAAAAATTGGCTGCGAAAGGCTTGTTTGGATATAGCGGAAGTCAAGCCGAAGCCCAAGCAGACTTCCAGCATTATCTAGATGCGCAATTTTACGACGCAGGAGAACTAAGCGGTGTATTTACGATGGTACAGCCGAATATACAAAGCGGCTCAGCTACAGCTTCATTTGATACAGATCGTAACCTGGTTGATTTAGAAGTTTTTGAGCATCAGATCTTAGAAAGTATGAAGTATCAGGCACCAGCCCAAATCGGGCAGGAAATCTTCGACTTTGTCAGAAACTCCGGCTTTGATAGTGTAACGGAAGATGGAGTTGAAAGTGTTGAAGAATTAATTGAATCGTATAAAGAACTGTTTGAATTAGCTAAAAAGCGCAATGAGAAAATTGATGCGGCACGAGCCGATATTGAGAAGTACATTAATATGCTAAGTGAAGATGGCGGATTATTCACTATTCTAGGTCCACCTAATCCATCTTTACCTGAAGCAATACCGGACAGACTACTAAATATGGAAGAGTTAATCTATTATAATGAACGTTATCATGAGCTGCTGGAGCAAGAAGAGGCAGCGGATGAGGTTAATGATAGCGATGAGGAGAGCGAAGAAGAAGAGGAAGAAAGTGAAGAAGAAAGAGAAGCAAGACAGCAGGAAATTGAAAACTATGAGAATGCCCTTAGTGAGGGAAGGGACAATCACTTAGGAGCATTTAACCAGTTCCACTCAACTTTAAAATCAGATATCTATACTTTGCTATTTGGAATGGGATCTTTTGAAGGGTCACCAGATAATTATGGTCCAAACTCTGCAATGGACTATAATGACCAAATGGCAAGAATTATGGACAATATAAACTTTGATAATATTGAGGTCGATGAAGAGTCTCGCAGTGAAATTGAAAAGCTGGAGAAGATGATTCTTGAAGAAGACTTCTTCCTGGACATCTATAATCATATTGAAATATTGGCCGAGCAATTCAATCCAGATAAGCGTATGAGTTTAGAGGAAGCACTTGCAGGCGGTTACGCTTCAAAGACAGTTGTCCAACTTGTAGATGGTTTTTATAAAACGATTAAGGATCATGTGAATGCCGCTACTAATATAAAAAATGAGCTAAGACAGCGATATATAATTTATCGGGATAATGATGCACAAATACTCCAGGATCATTTAAATGCCTATGAGGATTCCAAAGAATTACTGGAAGAACAAGATGGTCTGGAGGAGAAAGAAGAAGAAGCAGATGATGCTTTCTCTGACCTGTGGGATTTACTGAGCGGTCTTGAAAACTTGGCTGGAGATCAAGACGTATACGATGAATTAGCAGGATATATTGCCGATTATGATGCTGTCAATGGTGATTTGGATGATGAAGATCCGGGAAGACTGGAATTTATAAGAAATGCATTTGAAAGATTTGGACACTTTATTGAATTTATGACCGGGTTTCCTGATTCGTTTCGAAATCAGCTCTATGTAAATGAATATATTATGGCAAACTATGGTACAAGTGCCCCATATAATTTAGAACCGGAATTAGGTGCATTTTTATATGAAACGAAGCAGGCACAATTTATTACTTACGGTTATACTACAGCTGGTGCCAATTACTTGGCATTTATTAGAGATATTGCAATGTTGTTGTTTGTTGTAAAGTTGATCGACCTCATCATTTTTGAAGGAGGCTATGCTGGCCCTTTAGGGGTTTTAAGAGCAATTGTTCTGGCTTTTAGCGAAACGGTTACTGGTCTTATTGATTTGACAACAGGAAATAACGTATACAGGTGGAAACCATTAAAAATATCTCCACGATTCAATATGACGATGCCCACATTTATGCGTTTCTTTATGATTGTAAGATCGTTAGGTGGAGAAGGCTACAATAATGACAAAATGCGGCGGTTACAGGCAGCTATTACAGAAGATACAGGTGTCCGGCTTGATGAAAATCCTTCCTATATTAAGGCGACAGTCACTGCTGAGGTGGATTTATTATTCATCCCAGCATTAACGCATCTTATACCGAATGAAAGTGGTCAATTGTCAGGGAATACGTACAGCATAGAGAAAACAAAAGTTTATTCATACTAGGAGGAATGTTGACAGATGAAAAAAATACTAATGATCTTATTAGCAAGTACCCTGTTTATTGCAGCTTGCAGTGGGGATGATTCGGATTCGGAAAACAGTAACGCTGATAATAACAACAATGAACAAACAGAAGAAAACAACGAAAATAATAATGAAAACGAAACAGCAGATGAACAGAAAGATGTCTATCAGATCGGTGAAACTGCAGTAGCAGAGAGCAGTTCGTATGGTTTTCCATATGAAGTTACAGTAAATGATTTTCAAGTTACTGCAGATGAGGTAAATGGCTATACGATTGCTGAATTCTTTTCCGAAACATCTGACCCAGGTGAGGATACAAGATTTTCAGTTGTAAATATCACGGTGGCAAACACAGGTGATGATGCATTTTCTGTAAATGATACAATGACTCCTTCATTAATTGGTGACTTCACAAATGAACGTCCGGAAAGGGATGCAATGCCAGAATTTAATGAAGAGATTCAACCTGGTGAAGAAATGACAGCTGATCTTATTTTCATTACAAGTAGAATTTTAGATGAAGACGGAATGGTCGAACTATATTTCAACACCCACGATTCTGACCTTGAATTCAGATTTGAATTACCTATACCTTAAGAGAACCATTGTTCTAAGAGTATGCTGTCTATATGAGGCAGCATATTCCTCTGATTAACGTCTAAGAAAGAAGGCGGGTTGAATACCATTGAACTTAAGAAAAGAAGATGGAAGCATCACTCTTGAAGCCTCTTTGCTTATCCCTATTTTATTACTGTTTTTCCTTGCGTTAATGTCATTTGTGAAAATAGCTATTGCAGAGATGGCACTCCAGGAATCAGTAAATGAAACTGGTCAAACCATTGCACACTATTCATTTCTTGCTCTCGTTATTGAAGGGGCGATTATGGATGGAACGGAAGGATTTATTGATGATTTAACGGAGGAACAGAAAAACAGGTTCGAGAACAATGTAATTGCGGAACACTTACTGGATGCGTTAAGTGAAGAAATTAAAAATGCTATCCCTACAACAGGAGCCTTGCTTAATAGTTATGTTGCAGAATCAGTCTACGAAGCTGCTGTCAGAGATAAATACGAAAAGAAAGTAGGTAGTTCAGACTTTTTCAATGCCAGCGGCATCACCGTTACTGACCATAATTTTCCTCAGACCCGCGGGGATTCAGATGTCGTCATTGAAGTTGAAAATGAACTGCGTCTAGTATTTCCATTCTTTGAGAGAGATATAAAAATCAAGAAGAAAACAGTCGAACGCGCTTGGGCTGGAGGCTGATAATAAAATAAAAGGAGAAAGACATGCTCTACCACTTTATTATATTGTTCATATTTCTAATCTTTGCTTCCTATTATGATATGAGATACCAGCGGCTGCCAAATTGGCTGAACGTAACCGGGATGTTGGTCGGAATGGCTTATCACCTGGTTGTTTATCAAATCGATGGATTTCTGAATTCTGTACTAGGATTGCTCGTTGCAGGGGGTATTATGCTCGTTCTTTATATCTTTAAGGCGCTCGGAGCAGGTGATGTGAAACTGTTTGCGGCGATCGGAGCTATTACAGGTATTTTATTTTCATTATATGCAATCATGTATACGATTATTTTTGCCGGGATTATCGGACTTATTGTTTTATTATTTACAAAAACATTTTTGGTTAATATCACGTTAGCACTCTTACATATCAAAGAATCAATGAAAAAGAAATCACTGACCCCGTTGGATGAATTTAAAAACAACATATCTAATAAATTTCCGTTCATGTATGCTGTTATTCCAGGTGTACTCACAGCATTTTACTATATGTATCTCGTATAAGGAGGAATGAAAATGGCTAATCAATTAGATGATTATTGGATTGAATATATCGAATCGAACGGTACATACATTAAAATGAAAAAGTCGCAATCTGAAGGATTTCAGCAGGAAGACTTTCAGGAGCTTCAAGTAAAAATGATCCAGTCCAATTATATACCGCGACTAGTACCAATGACATTTGAAGATGTAAACAATGAGGTATCCGTTTATTATAAGATTGAAGGTTTACGAGGACTTCGGTCCATATCGAAGGAGCGCCCCCCTTCGATGCAGGAATACTATTCTTTATTCATCAATCTGGTTCAAGCATTACAGGATTCAAACAACACGATGCTGAATGATAACCATTTTGTTTTAAATGAAGAGAATATTTACATTGGTAAAGGTTATCACGATGTATATCTTATGTATGTGCCGATTAAACAGAATAACAGCCGTATTTCGGTTAATGAAAGTTTGAAGAAGCTATTATTGAATATGGCGAGTGAAGTTAGAGGATTAAATGGTACGCAATTCAAAATGATTCTCAATTATTTAAAAGACCCCGGTTTCAGTCTCCGAGGTATAAAACAATTATTAAGTAAACTGCAGGATAAACAGCAGGAAGAAATGCCAGTAAACAGAAGTCAGTCAGAAGATGATAGTAACCAGGAAGAGTATAAAATAAAAAAGGTGAGAAGCCTTCCACCATTAAGCAGTAAAATTAAACTATATTCGATTCTGTTTGGATTTCTTGCGATCGCTGTTATCTGGAAGTTTTACACGGATTCTCCGAGTACGGTGATGTTGATTACATCGATTATTCTGTCCCTGCTTGTCATTGCTGCTGTAGTAGTCTACTGGTTTATCTGGCGCCCGGGTGTAGAGCCGATTATTACTGAAAAAGAAGTAAAGGTGAAGAGTAAGCAATTTAAACAACCCGTACAATCAAAGACAGAAGAAAATACGGAAACAGATCACTTCGGATTAGGTACAGAGGAGCAAGACGGTTATCAGTTTACGGAAGCAGACTATAACTTACCTCAGCGAGAAATTGCGATGAGTACAGAAACAGCGGTTGAAAATAAGGTTCGCGTGGATCAGCCCCAAAATCCAACTTATGATGAAACGATGCTGCTCGATGCTTCAGAAATGATACCTCAAGCAAATAAACCAAAAGTACAAAACTTTTTAATTACAAATCGGGATGGTTCAGAAGAGAGAATTGAGCTAAATAGCGATAACTTTATTATCGGAAGAGCAGAGAAGGGTACGGATTTTGTAGAAAATGGTGTTGGTGTGTCTCGAATGCATGTCGAATTCATCAGGTTGTCTGATACGTATGGTCTGAAGGATTTAGGTGCCAAAAACGGGACCTATGTTAATCAGGAAAAAGTCATACCTTATAAAATTCATGAATTGGAAGATGAAGATGATATACAAATCGGAAAAACAGTCTATACATACAGGGTCGTCTATGAATAATACATTGGAGAGCAAAGGACTGTTTGCTGGGAAGGTAAGTGTTAAGCCTGATTCAAAAAAAGTGAATGAGGATTATCTTACTTACTCCAGCGCTTTGATTCAACCTGATGAGGAAGTGCATATTGCCATCATTGCAGATGGAATGGGCGGCTATTCAGCAGGTGATGCAGCAAGTTATTACGCAGTCAATTTCATTTTGAAATGGTGGAAAAGTACCGTTTGGACACATCAGTCAGCAGAAAGTTTTATGAATGAATGCGAGACAAGCATCATTGATGCATTTCATGAAATCAATCATGATCTCATTGAATTCGGCAGACTTGAAAATAAGAAAATCGGCACGACATTAAGTGTCATTTTATATGCAGAAAACAGATATTATATTTGTCATATTGGCGATACAAGAATTTACCGTTTTCGGGAACGTGTGCTGGAAAAAGAGAACCCTAGCGACGATACCATTGATCTGAATCAGGAAAAGTCACTCATTCAATTAACGGAAGATCATTCATGGGCCAACGAACAGTTAAAGTATGGTCATATGGAAGTTGAAGAAGCAAGAGCACATGAGAAAGCGAATTATCTTACGCAATGTCTTGGTGTAGAAGGAGAGATCCAGCCTTTTACAGCCTCTGGTTCATTTACCTATGCTGATTATTTCTTATTAAGCACAGATGGATTTCATGACTTATTTTCGGCTGATTTATTAAGAGAAGAATGGTGTAAGCATGTAGAGGAAGGAACAAGTATGCAGGGGGTCTGTGACCATTTTTATGGAATGATAAAAGCGTCGCAATTTCAAGATGATGCTTCTTTGATTGCTGTGAATATCGGTAAAAGAGCTGATGACCAATGATATTAGAGAAAAAGGAATGGATTGATAATAAATACCAGGTGGTAGATTTTTTATCTGAAGGAGGTACATCTTTCGTCTATGAGATAAAAACATCTTCCGAAAGACGGGCTGTACTGAAAGTAGTGAAACAGCCAACAACCCTTTTTAATGAGCAGATTGACAATGAAGCAAAAATACTTGCTGCTGTACATCATGAAAATGTACCTGAGCTCTACGATAAAGTAACGATAGCAAAATATCATCACGGTATTATTATGAAAAAAATGCCAGGAAAAAGTTTATCCGAAATAATTGAAGAAGATGGAAGACGGTTTATTTGGCGAGAAGTGCTGGAAATAGCAATTCAGCTTGCGAACATCATTCATGCCTTTCATCATCACAGTTCTCCAATTGTCATTAGGGATATAAAGCCTTCTAATATCTTGTTATGTGAAGAGAACCGAGTACATTTGATTGATTTCGGTGCATCTGTACCAGTGCAGGCTGCCGGGCAGCATAAAGCAATTGGGACAATCGGTTATGCTGCACCGGAGCAGTTTGAACATGGGGTTGCTGATTTACGTTCCGATTTATTCTCATTGGGAGCTGTGTTGTTTTACATTGTAAGTGTAGGTGAAAATATCTATACAAGTGATGTCGAAAAAATTGTGGCAAGCAAACTGCCGAAAGCTTTTGCTAAACTTATTATAAAACTGACTGAAACAAATTTGGATGAACGCTATCATTCAATTGATCAAGTGCTAAGCAGTTTAATAAAAGTCAGACCAACGTTTATGGAATATATATTCCGCCCAGAAATAGAAATGGCGGAACGGACATAACTTGGAGGTGATCACATGGAAGATACGCAGAGAAGCAAGCAGGGATATATCACGGAAGACAATGAAAAGGTTATTTATCAGATTGATAAAGAGTATACCAACCTGATTGATGCAGATCAGCTGAATGAATTGAAGAAAACAGATCCTTTATTCTTTCATTTCTTAAACGGTCAAGAAAGTAAGCACCACGTACATATTTATTATGAGAAGGAAAGCGGTTATCAGTCAATTATAAACTTCACTGAAGCAAATCAGGAAATAAAACGGAAAATAGCGATTGGTCTTCTTTCCGTCGAAAAGTTGATTGGTACACAATATACAACTTTTCTCCATCCGACGAATATTTATGCAGATGCTGAAGGAAATGTAAAGCTTGCTCATCGTGGAATACGTTCTGTGTTTCCGACAGAAGAATTGACGGTTCCCCAGCTCCTTTCTGATTTAAAGAGAATCATTATTTTACTGTTTTCCTCGACACGTTTTTCTGAAGTGTCAGATTGGAAAAATCTAAAGAAAGGAAATCCCTTTTTAGAAAAAATTTACCGTGCTTCCAGTATCCATGACCTTCGTCAAATTCTCCAAGCTGAGGAAACACCTGCTGCCGCAAAGGAAGTACAGCTTCCAAATAAACAATTACTGTCTGGTGTTTTAATTGGACTTATTGCTGGTGTCCTGCTGATATATTTATTTCAGGTAATGCCAATGACACAAGCTGCAGATGTACAGATGGATAGGAAAACTTCATTGGAAGATGAAAACAACCAATTAAAAGAAGTCAATGCCGAGCTGGAGGAAGAACTCGAACACAGCGATATAATGAATGAAGCATTTGAACATGTCATTCACGGCGATACAGAAGAAGCAATTAATCTGTTAGAAAGTGCAGCATATCTCGAAGATCATGCAGAAGCGATTTTATTTGAACAATACCTCTTATTAAATACTCAAGAAAGTCTTAAAAAGGCAGTGAACATGGGGATGGATGATCCAATAAGCTTAGTGGAGGAATTGCGCAGCTTGAAAACTAAAGAAGCCAAAGCAGCGATTCTTAGTATAGAATCTTCCTTACCGGAAGTAATTATAGAACAAGCTTGGATAAATGGTGCATACGATAAGGTAATTGATACTTATACTAGTCTAAAAGATAATGACAGGG
Organism: Oceanobacillus luteolus; assembly: GCF_042678205.1. NCBI lineage: Bacteria > Bacillati > Bacillota > Bacilli > Caryophanales > Bacillaceae > Oceanobacillus > Oceanobacillus luteolus. Next base: position 1,042 of record NZ_JBHUDE010000033.1, on the reverse strand, counting down.
CAAAATATTTGGCAGCTTACAGCTATATCGAACAAGGTAATTATAAAAAAGCAATGCAGCTTGGAGAAGAACTCGAGAATAAAAATGTTCAAATCGAAAGTCTAAAGCTTCAAATAAAAGAAATAAAGAAAGATAAAGATTTAGATGAAAGTGAAATAGAAGAGCAAGTTGAAGAATTAGAAGAAATGATAGAGGAATTAGAGTAAATAAAGGTGAGGAGCACAGGGATTCTAACTCTAACTGATTTTCCTTAGCTTATAAATAGAAAATGAATTCAAATAGCTGAAGATTGTATATTAAAAGCACTGCAATTCTGAACTGCACCCCAATTGTTAGACACTAACTAACAATTGGAGGTGCAGTTTTAATATGACTAAATATACAGGTGATATGAAGTTAAATATTATCCAAGGATATAATCCGAAAATAATGTCTAAAAAAGGATATGCAAAGCAACTGGGCATTCCCAGAGCACTATTCCNAGCTCTCTTTAAAATCTCTAGTTATACCATGGTGTATGATTGGCAGAAAAAGATGAAGAGTGGTGGTATTGAAGCCCTTGAACCAAGTAAGGGGCGTCCATCCATGGGAAAGAAATCATCTAAACAACCAAAACAAGGACCAGCTGAAGATTCAGTAGAAGCACTTGAAGCACGTATTAAACAGCTGGAAATGGAAAATGAGTATTTAAAAAAGTTGAATGCCTTAGTTCAAAACAAGGAAAAATCACCAAACAAGACAAAGCGCAAGTAGTCTATGAGTTAAGGCATAAATATCCGGTGAAGGCACTCGTAAAGCTCGCAGATATACCACGTAGTACATATTATCATTTGGTGAAGAGAATGAATCAGCCAGATCCAGATATTAATTTGAAAGCTGAAATAAAAGCTATCTATGAGGAACATGATGGTCGATACGGCTACCGCCGTATTCGTGATGAGCTAGCTAACCGTGGACAAAAAGTGAACCATAAAAAGATCCAACGTATTATGAAAGAACTTGGCCTAAAATGTTTAGTGCGAATGAAAAAATACAAATCTTA
>NZ_JBHUDE010000032.1:0-6266 GCF_042678205.1 Oceanobacillus luteolus | reverse complement strand
TCACCGTCCATTCCAGCGGAATGTCGTGTACCAAATAAAACTAAATAAATCATAACAATAGTCCACATCTAAAACTAGGTGTGGATTATTTGACGTTTACGGATATACTATGAACTCTAATGATTATTTAGTAACTGAAGAGGATTCACATGAACCATTTCATGAAGAACATCCAAAAGGAAATTAAATAGGGGCTGTATTAATATCATAAATTAGTTTAAGTTCCTATTTTCCAGAACATACTACAAAGCCACTTACTTCTGTGAAGTTAAGTGGCTCAATTATTTTATAAATTCGTTAATTCATCTAGTAACTTCTTTACACTGTCTGGTTGAACGGATCGATGAATATCATCTATTTTCTTATTAAGTTTTAAACTTAATAAAAGAAAAATAACACTGATAATCATAAAGGGTATTGTTAGTAATAATATTAGTTGAAAAGTTAGATGCTGATTAAAAAGCGTTAAAAATCCACATATGAAGACAATAAGAATACTAGGATACTTAAGAAACTCGTACATTTTACGCCTTCTATTCATGTAGAAATGAAGCTTTTCGAAGCCATTCATATCTTCTTTGACTTTATTCTTGAAACTTTCCTTAGCTAACTCATAATTTCTATTATAATCTTTTAACTCATCATTAACTTTTTTCTTTTCAGCATTTTCTTCCTCAGTTGCAAAAGCTGCTTGAAATGATAATTTCCGCTCCATTTGTTCGAATTCCTTGATATATTCATCTTTATATTTATCGATATGTTCTTGCGTTTGTTTTTCAATAACTTTTTCCGGTATTTTTAATGCCTGGAAAACCTGGAAAAATCCTATATAAAAAACAAATATCGCACCTAACTTTGTGTGTAACATCAAATCTAGTGAAAATGCATAAATTGGAATCAAGCATAAGAATAAAGCTCCTGCTAGACATGCTAAATGAATATTAATCATACTTTTAAACATTATTTATCAATCCTTACTTTCCGTTCCCCTAGAACCTTTTCTTGAACCTTCAATATTTTTCATTACTTTTTTACTTTCTTCCGCTGAAAGATTAGTATATTTTGTCGTTGTTTCTATAGAGTTATGTCCAAGCTGATCTCGTAATAAGATAAGTTCGCCTCCATTTTTAATCCACTCGGTTGCAAATGTATGTCTAAATTTATGAGGGCTCAATCCTTTACCTGTAGAAAACTCATTTCTTGAATTAAATGCTTTTGTATACTTATCTACCAGATTTTGAATCGCCCTTACAGATATTGGCCGGAACTCTCCACCATATTTTGTAACAAAAACATATGGAACTTGTTCTGGAACCATCAGTTTTTCTTTTCTTGCTCGTAAATAAACTTTTAAATCATCAAGAGCAGAAGGGAGGACTAATGCTGTATCTTCCTTATTACCTTTACGAATTATATCAATCTGTTCTTTTTGGAAATCAATGTCTTGTAAAGTAATTGAAGCCAATTCACTGACACGAATTCCACTACCCAGGAAGACACTTAAAATAGCAATATCACGTTCTTTATTATTTTCAAAGTCTGAGAGCATTCTACCTGTAACAGTCTTTTCAAACTCGAACTTCATAAAGTTTAGAAAGTCATCTATTTCATTATCATTCAATATAACGGAACTTATTTTCTTAGCCCGTCGACTAGCCGTTTCTTGTTCTTTATGAAGTTTGATCTTACTAAAAACGTTCCTATAGAAATAGCATTCACCATCATCGTCTTCGGTTTCCTCGGTTAAATAATTGAAAAGTGATTTCAGCGCATAAATATTCCTGTTAATCGCAGATTCAGAACGTTTTCTAATAGGTAAGCCTGCTTCTTTTTCTTTATCGGTTCGAAGATCTTCTTCTTGAAGGTAATCGATATAGAATTCAACGGTTTCTTTCCTTAGATTCTCAAGTAAAGTATAAGGGATATCTTTAATGTCATTTACATCAGCAATGCCCTCTGTTTTTAACCAGGTAAAAAACTTCTCAAATTCATGCGCATAACCTAAGAGGGTGGAGGGGGAGAACCTTGCACGTTTCTTTGATAGTACATACTCTTGAACATATTCGGGGAGGAGCGGAGTAAGATTATTGAGCCGCTCTTCATGTACCATTCGCTCTCTAGATTCTATCGGCATTATTACTTCACTCCATTTTATCTAAATTTTCATTTAATTCGCGTGAAATACAATTTTAACGAATACTCTCCGAAATAATAATTTATCAACTAGACATTCTAAGAGAATTCGGATTACTGGCCTTAGACCAACTATAATTACAATTATACCCGTTATTCCAATTAGAGAGAACAGATAGGCAATTTTTTGACGATTGAATTCATATAGCGCGAGCAAACTACAGATTCTCCTTATTTTTTGATAAAACTATCAACCAAAAAACCAATGACATCAATACCAATATCACGATTGTAGCGTTTTTCAAATGATAGAGCACTGCTTCAAATCCGTTTTCCTCTGAGTTCAATCCAACTGAATTTAGCGAACCGAACATAAAGAACATTTTAGTCGGTTCTTCGTAAAACCCAGAAAAAATAAATAGAGCATAAATACCATTTAAAACTATGAATATAGTTGCTAACCAAATAAGAAATAATTTTAGCAGTGTTAGTGAATGTTTTTTAGTTTTATTCATTTTTGATTCTCCATACTAATTATATGTATACTCCTACCTACTTCCAAAACAGACTATTCTTTACCATATTTAGTACAACAACGATAAGAAAAATTGCTGAAAAAGTTGCCGCAATTGATAAAGGAATATCTTTATGGAGCAAAAAACTTATAGAAACCAGATTTAAAGCCTTTAATATGTGCCTTTTTAAAGGCTAATTTGTTCTTTCTAGCATTATTCTTTAGGTTAAATAATCGGTAAAACAACACTGTAGCAACAGTTAAAGGTAGTAAGGTTGCAAGCAGTAGCATAATTAACATGAGGTTCATAAGAACTTCAATAAAAGATGGAATTGCTTCCAGGTATTGAGACGACCAATTCAATATAAAGTATACAAAGAATCCCAGACCAGGTACTGAAAGACCCAGAAAACAAGGCCATAAATTTTTATAGATACTAGTTATCGAATCTATTAATTTGTCTTCAGAATCTAAATGTATATTCCTCATTTCATGTACTCCTTTTTAACTTACTGTTTCACGCGTAAGTTTATCTAGCTTCTTATTTACATATTCAATAATACCAGTGTCTCCTCTAGTATAAATTAAGTTTAGCTCTTCGATTAAGAGCTCTTTATCTTCACTTGTAAGGAAGTTGATTGCAACCTTTGCCAATACACTATAATAGAAGTTATAAATAATAACTTTCTCTCTATTATCTTCATATGTTTGGTTGGATACACTCGTTATTTCTTGCTGTAACCTCAGCACTTTTCTATTAAGATCGGCTTCCATTCTTTTCATTAGTTTATTATTGGGCAGATCACTAATAGGAAAATATGATTGTAATTTTTTAAGCATAAATTACCGTCCTTTCTGATTAAGTATCTATAAATCGGTCTATAAAAACTATCATTTTATCAATGTTTATCAGCACCAGGTATATCAACGGTGAAGATATCCATATTGCTAAAAATTTTCGTCTATATATCGTACGTTTTTCAGGTAATATAAATTGCATAATTAAAAAGACTACTGTAGGGAGAGCAATTAAATATAAAAATATAAAATAATAGAACATTTTACTTTCTCCTTTTTAAATAGATTAATGACTAGTTTCTGACATTACATATTTTGTAAACCATAAGTAATCATAATTAAACCTATTGTTATACCAACAATCGAAAGTGCAATTTTTTTAAAATTTATCATTTAATTACCTCCAAATCGTTCTCATATGAGAAGGGGGAAACAATAAATATAAGTCCACGCCAACTCATTTCAATATTTAGCAAAGAATAGTTTATATACTGAAAAAGCCAATAATAATACGAAGGGTAGAATTAATAAATATATAAAAAACACTTCTTTTCCATATTCAAATCCTATCCACACACCTAACAGGGCATATAAAAATAAAAATAGATTATAGATTAGATTTGGTTTATTCATACTATCGCCTCCAAGTTAGTTACAATTCAAAAACTACATGAGTGTGATAAAAGTCTCTTTTCCTTTTGAGTTAATAACATTTTTTCAACTCCTATACACTAAAAAAAGGGAAAGGAAAGGAAAGGACAACAACATGTGTATTTATCTTTGCAACGGCAAGGTAGGAATATTTGAATCCTTAAAAGCATCCCAATACCATAGTCTGTAGCTATCAACTATACTTTCATAGTGTTTTATCTTATATTCTCGATGTAGGTGATAGTCAATATGATCTTCTGACATACCAAATACTTCTATGATTGTGTGCGGCTGGGTATCAATGAGTAAGCCATCTGGCACTAAACCATCCCATTTAGGGTGATATTTTGCATTGATTGGGCGTTGAAACAATCGTTTTTTTTCACATAACAAATCATATAGCTTTTTCTCATAGGAACTCTCTATAACGACTCCGTTTTGATTAACTGGTAATACACCTAGACTAATAAACTCTGGATTTTTTCCCTTTCCTGAACTCTTAACGAATCCTCCAACTATGCAATAATCAGAATCTACTCTATTTTTTTGTTTTGACCTTTCTACAACATCTCTTTTTGCGGTAAATGTATAGGTATCCCCGCTAATTGGATTAATCATATTAATATCATAGGTATCTTCTTCCGTTAAATTAAAAGATTTCAATTGGAATATAACAAACGGTTGAGTTTTAGTTCCCAGTTCTTGTTCCAAATAAAAGATCCTACCTATTTTACCCTTATAGAATAGAGAATTCTTTAGACTTATTTTTGTTGCTATGTAATATTTCAAGAGGGTGTAATTATAGATTTGTTCAAAAATCCGTTTCATGTTCGGATATTGCTCTTCACCATCAAAATGGACATAAGTATTCCAGGATTCAGCAACAATAATCTTAATAAGTTGGTGCGTACTCAACTTATTAGATCGTAAGCCCGAACTAAGAGATTTTATAATAGAAGCAACTAAAATTAAAAACAGAAACGCCAAATAACCGTGAATCTGAGATGTTTTAAACAGATTTACGGTTATTTTATTTTTTTGCACATGTTGCTTGAATCGCCTTCGACCAAGGCATGTACTTATTTAAAGTTTCTGGCGTTCGATGGATATCCAGATTTGGTAGTTCTGTTAGTAACTTCACCAAATATTGATAGAAATCCACACCGTTAGCTTTCGCTGTTTCTGCCATACTCAAACAAATCGCATTGGCCTCGGCACCAGCTTCGCTGACGGAAAACATCCAATTTTTTCGACCGATCACACTAGGGCGAATCGCATTTTCTGCTGGATTATTATCCATTTCAATGCGACCATCATAGAGAAAGGCACGAAGCCCATCTGTCAATTTCAGTGTATATTCGGCTGCTTTTCCAAGTGCGTTATTGCCGTAAAAAGGGGATTCCTCAATCCATTTCAGGAATTCTTCTACGATTGGTTTCGAAAGCTTTTGACGTCTTTTTCTTCGCTTACTCGGGGATAATTTTTTAAAATCCCTTTCTAGGCGATAAAGCTCGTCGCAAAATTTCACTCCAATCTGCCCGTTTTTACTGTTCACTTTCAACCAATATCGGCGAACGTGTGCCCAACAATTTGCGAAGGTTACGCCTGGGAGTTTATCGTATGCAGAATAGCCGTCACAGATAATGGTCCCTGTAAAGTTCTCTACAAATCCTTGGAGAACGGATCTCGCACGTGACAACGCACTTTGAAAGAGAATGATAACGGGGCCTTGGCTAGGAGCGCTACGGTACACCCAATTATAGGCATTGGCATTTCCTGGTTTCCCGTCGGAACGATGAATAATTTTTCCGTAGGTTTCATCCACGTGTAAAATAGATTTGTTCATCATCATTTCCTTCATCCGTTGGTACACGGGAAGTAACCAATCCTGAGCTGTTCGTATAACCCAGTTAGACAAATTCTTATCGTTCGTATGTAGGCCACAACGCTCCCATTCTTTTACCTGACGGTAAAGCGGAAGATACTGGATAAATTTATCATAGATTACTTTCGCTAGAATGCTAGGACTTGTCAGACTACGTTGAATAGGAGCCTGTGGTGCTTGGCCTCTTTTTATTTGTGCGTTCTGAAAGGAATGTCCCTTACAATTCTTGCATTCATAAGCATGTTCTACATGCTGTATTTTCTTCATCGTTGCTGGAATAAACAT
>NZ_JBHUDE010000031.1:0-6540 GCF_042678205.1 Oceanobacillus luteolus | reverse complement strand
GGTCACCGTCCATTCCAGCGGAATGTCGTGTACCAAATAAAACTAAATAAATCATAACAATAGTCCACATCTAAAACTAGGTGTGGATTATTTGACGTTTACGCAGTAAATATCGGAATATCGTTATTCTATTGATTGATGCTATTCAATTTATTGCTGGAAAAGAATCGACACAAGAAGAATTTTTCCATACATTTAACGCCTTATGAAAATCCCATTTTTGTAAGATATAACAATAAATTGAGGGGGCAATTGGCATCTAACAAAAATTCAAAATAACCAAAGAATAAGGCTGCTAATTTAAAAAACCTCTGCTATATTACTTACGATGGAGTCACAAACTTAGTTGAATTACGTTGGTTTGCAGGGGTAGTCTTAAACCTCTTAGATATATGATTAGGAAGTCCCGGGAAAACACCATAACGATTTATTATATGTTAGGGGTACAGCCAACATTTCGGAAATTTTGTACGCTAAGCAAAATTCGACACAAAAAAAGCCAAATACCTGTACGTTAAGGAATTTGGCTTTGATATAGATTAGTTTTTATTTATCCCCATCAATGGTCCCCATCAATGGCCTCTATTTGAACTTTGACTGTAAGATTGTCATAAAACTTTTCAGTACTACATTTTTTATCTCCAATTCCTGAACCTTCCCGTTTTAAAAGGGAAATTTTGAAAATGATACAAATAGGCCCCTACTGTTTGGTGATTAAGGACCTTAATATTATTGTTGTTAAGTTAAAATGTTCGTATAAAAAAGTGGAAGAAGAAGATAATATTAATAGTAAAAAACCAATAGAAAGGACGATAAAAATGAATCTAAAGTGGTTAAGACTATTAACAGCAGTTTTTCTATCTACCATCATGTTATTGGGGTGTAATAATGCAGAAGAGGATAATGATCCACCATCACCTGATACAGAAGAACCAATTGAAGATCCTGAAGATGCAAATGACCCAGATAATATAGATGATAAAGATGATGAAGCTGATTTAGTCCCTGATGCAGAAGAACCAATTGAAGATCCTAAAGATATAAACGATCCAGATAATATAGATGAATAAATATTAATAGACAACAATAAGGCACACCGTTTGTTTTTGACGGTGTGCCTTATTGCTCCAAATTTAACTGTTATGATAACTCAATTGTTGTTTTTTGAACCAATAGTACAAAAATACATTTAAATATTTCAACTCTACTAGTTTTTCCTTTATAAGAATGGATCATCATATCAACCATTTTTAAAACATTTCATTAATTTCCCAAGATTCGACCGTTAAATAAGCGGTCTGTGCCAATTATTGCAGCAATTTCCTGCAATGCATGGACATATGAAGTATCTTTTGCTTCTTCTAATCCATATTTTATAAAAGGGGAAATAATATTTAATACTTGTGATTTCAAATGAGGATATAAAGGTTGTTTGATTTGTTGCTCTGCCCAAATTTCAGACTCAGGATAATTGCTGAGACTGGGTGGAATATTGAGGGTGATAATTAGACATGTGATTATGATATTGATGCATTCTTTAACTCCCTTTCTTTTGAGTATATTCAGTTTTATCTTATGTTCCTCACTGGGGTTGATCTGGACCAGGAGATTAACAAATGGATACAATGTTCTGGAAAATAACGACTTTCCTGATGATGACAGTGGCCATGGCATCGGAAACAAACAACCAAGAAGGCATTGCTAGCATCACCTGGTATAACAAAATAATGCCTATAAAAGCAATGGGTGCTGAAGGATATGGAACGACCTTTGATATAGCAAAAGGGATTGGCTTATTGGCAGTGGATCATGGAGCAAATGTCATTAATATGAGTTTAGGCAATTATCAGCCTTTTTCTCTTTCGAAAGAGGCAATCGAGCTATCCACCAGCATATCCTGAAGTTTTAAGTGTGTCAGCTGTCGACAACACAGGACTACGAGCATCATTCTCAAATTACGGGGATTATATTGATGTTTCAGCTCCTGGAGTCCAAATTACGAGCACATTTTAACCAGCAGTATGCAGCTTTATCAGGTACTTCTATGGCTTCGCCTCATGTGCAGGACTTGCTGGCCTTTTGCTTTCTGCAAACCCTAATTTAACTAACAGAGAAGTAATAGACATTATTAAGAATTTTGCATAGGAATCCCTGGAAATGAAATGATAGCGATTTCGGCAATGGCTTAATTGATGTAAAGAAGCACTGGAAGTAGCCCAAAATGAATAATCTGAAATACTCCCCCTATTGACCCCATGTCAGACAAAATTCAATGAACCTTTATAAAAGTTACCTTTTGTAGTTAAAAAACACCTTGAAATTTTTGAATTCATCCCCAAGTAGTTCCTGATTCTGGGTTCTGATATCATATTGCTAGGAAATCCTTCACAAGCAATCCCCTATTCTCCAAATGGATTTTCTGGAAAAGTTACAAAGGTTTAACTAAGGTTAGGCGATATGAAAAAATTGAATAATTTAAAAGCTATGGACTGGTTACCATAGCTTTTTGCGATCTTATTGTATTGGAGGATTATGCGGAAACTGGGACATATACCCTGTAAACTGCTGTGCCGCCTGTTGAAGTTTTTGTGGCTGTTCCGCTTCAAGCGAATACCATCCCTTTTGAAACATCAGATTATACAGTTCACGCTGCAAATTCTTCGTTTCGTCGAAAATCGCGTGAATGTCCTGATATAGTGAAGCGTGGCTTGCCTCATTCATTGCCGTAGAATAAGATGCCGTAATGTACTTTTCATACGAAAGCATATCGTTTAGGAAGTCACGTTCATTCATCTCAGGTGTTTTTGGTATAGGTGTTTCTGGATTTTGAATCTTGTTTTGATTGTTATTCATTTTGTATGTCCCCCTTATTATTCATTTGGTTCACATTTTGCTCCAAATGCTGCAAAATACACTGATAATGTCTTTCGTGCATCATGCTTGCCTTTTCAAGGGCTACTACGACCTGTTGATCTTGGCACTGGCCTGCTGCAAAATGTGCCTTTTTGAGTCCTAAAAGGTTCCACGATAGCATGTCCTTTAAGTAATTAAAATCTTTTCCTGTGATCACCTGTGGTGGCTCTTGAAAGACCGGCGGCTGACTTTGAGATTGATTCGGTTGTTGCTGTTGCATGAACAGTTCCTCCTTATTGCTTCATTACCACTTTAACTTTCCAAATTTATAAAAAACTATACATATATTAGGAATTTACCAGATGGTAATTTTTCAAAATCACTAAGTCTCTAGTTAGGACAGTGCCCAGATCATTACGCCTTTCATGATGTCAGAACTTACCCAACCATAATTCTCTTTTTTTTCGTTCTTAATATCTTATAAAAGTTCTTATAAAGGTAGTCCATAATATATAACAAACAATCCCTTCATATTCCATACGTATATTGGTCCATAGTTTGTACATGTTAAGAGAAAGAGAAAAAGAAGGAGGGATTCCAGTTGGAGTGGATTTTTTATCTATACCTGTTAAATATGTTCTTTATGTTATTCATAGCAATTTGGGAAGTTCGTCGCCCTGCCAAGGCTTTGAATTGGATAACAATCGTCCTTATTTTGCCAATCATTGGTTTCTGGCTATATCTTAGTACATCAAATCCCAGGCGTATTCATCGGAAAAGATTGACCTCTTCTCATAATGAGTCTGACAAATTACCTGATACATTTAGTCATTCATCCTCGGTAATCGCTGATACTTTACGGGATTTCACCGTGCAGGGGCTTCGAGTCGGTAAAGTCCAAGTACTAAACAATGGAATAGCAAAATATGAACTACTCATCGAATCTCTACAAAAAGCCCAAAAAACCATTGATCTGGAATATTACATCTATCGGAATGACCAAATAGGTAATCGCATCACAGAACTGCGGTTGGGGGAGTAAAAAATTTCCGCGTCAAAAAATCCTGCAGATGGTGGAAGCAGGGATAGAATGCCGGACAATATTTCCTTTACGCTTTCCCTGGATTTTATCCAATTGGAATTATCGGGATCACTGTAAGATTGTCACGGTCGACGGAAAGAAAGCTTTTACTGGTGGCATGAACGTAGGATATGAATATACAGGATTAAATCCTGACGTTGGCTTCTGGCGGGATACTCATTTACAAATAACAGGAGAAGCATCAGTCGATTTGCAGACTGTCTTTGACGTTCATTGGAATATTGCTGTGCCGGAACAGGTAAAATCGAAAATAAATCTGAAAACAAAATCTGAGGTAACAAAAATCAATCCAATCGGAAGAGTAGACCTTTCCAGATGGTCAGCCGAATTGGGGTCAGAGTTGAGCACCATAGATGGTAAAGAGATGGACGGGGAACTTATAGAAGCTGGGGTCCAGATCTACCAGTATAATAAAGGAATGTTACATGCGAAACTGATGATCATTGATGAGGAAATTGCAGAAGTAGGCGCAGCAAACTATGATATGAGAAGTTTTCGCCTGAATTATGAGGTGTGTCAAGTCGTGTACAGTGCTGATGTGGCAAGGGAACTCACAGAGCAGTTCGAGAGGGATCTTACTGATTCTGTACCATTAAGAATGGAAGACTTGTTGCAAAGATCCCTGACCGAGCGCATTGTTGAACAGGGTGCTCGCCTGCTTTCTCCATTATTATAAGTTGATCCTGTTTTTATTGTATTATCTTAAATCTAGATTTAAAAAGAACTTCCAACATGGTTTTTTTCTTATTTACGATGGAAATTCATTACTAAAAAACGGTAATACTAAAAAGGCAGCCCAAAGAGTTTGAATTCAAAAATATCTGTTACCTTTTCATTTAAATATAGGGGTGATATCAATAGATAATATATTTGAAAATCTTAAGGAAATACGTTTATTAGAAGATAAGCTCTATCATTTAGAATTAAATGGTTGGCTAAAAAATGAGTTTTTAACTTGGGAATGGTGAATACTAGTCGTTTTTTTAGTTGTGCCTTGGGTTATATGGGCTAAACTTGTTAAACGAGACATTATTTTAGAAATTTTGTTATTTGGTACCATTACTTGACAACAACCTTATTAGATGTAGTTGGTGCACAATACAGTTTTTGGGATTACCCCATTGCATTCCTACCTTTTATTCCTAGGGCCTTTCCTTTTGATTTTTCAATGGTACCTGTAGCTTACATGTTGTTATATCAATATTTTAGAACATGGAAATCTTTTATTTTAGCCCAGATCATTATGGCACTAACGTATGCCTTTATAGGTGAACCCTTTTGCAAGTGGATCAAACTTGTTAATTATTTAGAATGGAGATACAGATTTTCATTCATATATTACATTATTGTTGGAATTGTAACTCGAGCTTTAATACTAAAACTAGCCTCTTTATCCAAACCTCAAAATCTGACAACTAAGTAGAATTTAAATTGGAGGAAAAAACTTTGGAAGAAGTTAATATTGGTTTACTGACGATCAAAATCATCGTTGGTTTTGCCACTTTATTTTTTATCATTATCATAACAGGCAGAACATCCATCTATCAGTTAACCCCGTTTCACTTAGTTTTTGTGTTAGTACTTGGAAATTTGTTAGGAAATACCATTTATGCAGATAAGGTAGGGATTTTTCACTTTTTATATGCCATCGGATTGTGGACGTTTCTTATGTTGGGAATAGAGTTTATGACTTTAAAAAATAAATCGACACGTTCTCTCCTATTAGGCAATCCTAACATCATCATTCGAGATGGTGTTATGGACAGAAAGTTACTTACAAAGAACAAATTGGATGTAAATCAAGTATTGAGTATACTCCGTCAAAATAATGTCTTTTCAGTTCGCGAAGTCAAATACGGTATATTGGAAGCTAATGGGCAATTAAGTTTATTATTAAAATCCAAGTATCAAAAACCAGATAAGCAAGATCTCAATCTTCCAGAAAGTCCAGTAGACCTCCCAACATCGTTAATTATAGATGGGGAAATTTTATGGGATAATTTACATGAACTCGGATTTGATCAACAGTGGTTAGATAACCAATTAACTACCAATGGATATGATAATGTAAAGCGTATACTTTACGCAGATTGGCGAGAGAGTGAAGGCATACATGTAAGTCCTAAATAAAATTTGTTAGGATAAGAGCACATCAATTTTCTTGGTGAATATAAACTTTAGTTTTCAACAATCAGGCGCTTTAATGAAGTAACTAAAGCCTAATTTTTCACTTATAACACCGAGAAATTAGACTTTTTATATTTTGATTTCCTTAACGTTGTAAATCCGCATTTTCCTGACGCTACCCCTTATAGAGAAAACTTTCTTTAAAGTTACATAAGTCAAGTACACATTCCTCCCATAGTACATAGGATAATTTGATGAACTGTGAAGGGATTGAGAAAAATGTACTACAACCCATATGTATATCAGTATCCTTATTATGTTAATATACCTGTGTATAACTATGGAAGACAGTCTGATTACTTTACTTCTCCTAATGGGATAGAGCAGATAAACAAATTTGATTCTTTTCGCTCCCCAAATGGCAGCGATAATTTTTTGTTAACAGATTATGGACAGAA
>NZ_JBHUDE010000030.1:0-976 GCF_042678205.1 Oceanobacillus luteolus | reverse complement strand
GCTACTCTGTAGAAACGGACCTCATATCCGTTTCTACAAGCTTTTCTACCTAATGCTGTCGCTAGATGCGACTTTCCTGTTCCTGGTGCCCCTGATAAAATCACATTCTCTTTTCTCTTGATAAAGGAAAGGGATTCAAGGCCATCTCTGTCGAGATTAGATGGGAAGTGAATATGGTCGCCCCATTGATAATCCTCTAATTCCTTTTCATTCATAAACTTTGCTTTTTTAATTAAACGTTCTCCTTTTGCGATTTCCCTTAACTCTATTTCCTGTTGTAATAGATCCATTAAATATTGTTCCGGATTCTCGAAAGGAACTTTTTCATACAGGTCTGCAATATATGCTAAACGGAGTAATTTACATTTCTCTCTAATCACATCAGACACGTTAAACACCTGCCTTCACAGTAGGCTGGAGGGAATCGTAAATACTCCAATCCACATCATAAGGATGGTTCGTAGAATCATCTGAACTTGAATCAAATTGCTTTTCGTCTGGTAGTAACTCATAGAATTTTTCATCTATTTCTTGCATATCATGATTTATAATCAAGCTCAATAACCACTCCACACGCTCNATTTAGGATGGATTGCCACGGAATTTCCCTAGTTTGATTCATATACAGTCTGGGACCAGTGGAAAGCACCTCTCCGTTATGTGAGACGACCTTGTAGTGATCCCAATATAAAATCAAATGTAGCTTACCGTAATGATAACTTTTAGGCACATGGACCAATGCTCCATCAATTCTTACTTCACCATATTTATTAGCGGTTACCATGGACTGTTTAAATACCGGATAATCAGACTCAGGTAAAGCTAATCCATATTTCTTTTCCTCTTCAAACAAATCTGCAATAACGATATCCTTCTTATAATGAAGTCGTTGATGATCTTTTTTACATTGTTCAAATAATAAAGCACGTAAGTGTGTGATATCTCTGATGACTGGAGAAGGAGTAAAGAAATTATA
>NZ_JBHUDE010000029.1:0-12434 GCF_042678205.1 Oceanobacillus luteolus | reverse complement strand
ACCGATAATGATAAATTTGACTCAAAAAAGGATCCTAGCAAAGTTTTGATTGCTTGGATCCTTTTTAATTACTGTTTTCGGCTAGTTATGTCCCAGCCTCTTTTTTATGCCAAAAAAGCTAATCCTAAAATCCCTTTTTCAAATTTATTATTTTGTGTTATGATGTTGTGAGTGCGTTAGGAAAATGTAGTTGTTATGTCTAATCAAACATGCTATTTTTCGACGCTATTTTCATATTTTCATATACGAAATAGCAAATTTATAGTAAAATAAAGTGAATCATGTCCTATTTTATTCATAAATAAGGAGCTAAAAAAATGTCTAATACTAAAAGAGTCCGAGTCGTTAGAAGAAAGAAGAGAAAACTACGGAAGTGGATTAAATTTGTTCTTCTTTCCACTCTCATCGCTTTCATTGGTTTAATCGGCTACGGGGCTTATCTATATATAAAAGCAGATAGTGTCTTATCGGAATCATATGTGGAAGATACAAGGGAGAAATCACCGTTGCGGGAAGCAATGGTTGATCCGAGCATTGATAATGTCTCCGTCCTCATTATGGGGGTTGACGCCAACGAACACCGCGACAATGCGGAAAGTGCTCGTACAGATGCTTTAATGGTTGCAACATTCAATAAGGATGAAAAGAGTATCAATCTCGTAAGTATTCCACGAGATTCTCTCGTATATATTCCATATGTTGGGTATGAAGATAAAATCAACCATGCCCATTATTTTGGAGGAACAGAAGCAGCGATTGAAACAGTCGAAAACTTGCTTGATATTCCAATTGACTACTATGTGAAGCTGAACTTCCATGCATTCGTGGATGTAGTGGATGCCTTAAATGGAATTACAGTAGATGTTCCATATGAACTGAAAGAATCCAACTCCATGGACAAGCGTGATTCCATCCACCTCTTGCCAGGTGAACAAACGGTTGATGGAGAAGAAGCTCTTGCACTTGCACGTACAAGAAAGCTTGATAATGACATTGAGCGTGGTAAAAGACAGCAAGAAATTATGAAGGCTGTCATCAATAAAGCTACTTCCGTTAACTCCCTTTTAAACTATGATGATGTCCTAGAAGCTGTCGGAGATAATATGGAGACAAACATGACATTCAGTGATATGAAAACATTTATCACTTACGGAACAAGTGCTGGAAAATTAAGTATCGATACCCACACACTGGAAGGTGACGATTATAAGCCAGGTGGAGTTTATTATTGGGCGCTTGACCAGATTGCACTAGAAGAAACGAAAAATATGCTTAAAGATCATTTGGATATATCAACTTCTACAGTAGAAACCCAAACCGCTCCGTATGAAGCGAATGGGGAATTATAATAGAGCATGCAGCCTAATTGGCTGCATGTTTTTTTGTTTTCAATTAGTAAATACTAATAGAAAACTCCAAGTCTATATTTAATAGACTTGGAGTTCTATCATCTATGAGTGATCCATATTATTAGATGAATATGTAGTAACTACTTACTCTTATAAATAGGTATATCAAGATATAGAGTATAGGAATCGAGCTGCTTATAGATACGTTGAATGCGTTGTATTTGTTCGTATAGCCACTCTATATTTCTTGTTAGTGGATGGTCTTTCGTATTGGCATCATGAGTTAGATAGTCTCTCTTTTTATTATAATAGGTCGTTTTTCCGTCGCCTATATAAATCTCCTTGACGAATTTGGCTCCTTCAAGAATTGCTTTTTGCATCGAATGCCAACCTTCATCAAATGCTTTCTTCGCTCTTCCATCAAGCGTATTGTCATCGCCATCATAAATTCCATAGAAATTATAGACCCAACTATAAGTATCCGATGTCTCTCCTGGCATCTTTTCATTCGCTGTTTCAATATAGGTGATACGGCCGCTACGGTCGACTGGTATACCGTTTTGCATCATGAATCCTTGGTCTACTTCTGATAGAACTTGAGAAACCAATGTAATTTCATTGATACCATGAGTAACAGCAGCGTCCAAAATCAATTCTTCTTGACCAACTAACAAGTCTTTTTTCCTGAAATAACTCTTTATAGTCTCCAAGGAGACAGACTGGCTTCTTGATAGGTCAAGTAATTGAAATTTACCCTCTTCACTATTAACGAGAACCTCAGGGTCAAAAACAGCATCTTTCTCCTCTAGGAACTTTTGGAGTTCCACTATTTTTTCTTGTTTTTGCTTGTTGAGATGAAGCTTAAACGTCTCTTCTAATGTGGAGTTTATATGTGTATATGTTTTTCGTACAATATACTTACTCTTCTCCTGGATAAGTGCGAGTGTTTTCTGATCAGCAATACCACTATCAGGCAGGCCATGGTCTCTTTGGAATTCTTTTACCTTTGTTACAGTATGCTTACCGAACTTATTTGTTATTTTAATTGGGCCGTATCCGAGGTCAACGAGATTTTCTTTTAACGTTTCAACGTTTTTATGACGTACCCCTAATTGAAGCGGACTTAAAAGTATCTCCTCGATTTTCAATATAGATGAAAGTTCTAATTTGCCTGTAGCTGGTATGCCATATTGTTTTTGAAAGTTGATTAATTGGCTTGCTACACCTACTTTACTATTCAACTCATCAATTTCTGCAGAAAAACCAATCCTTGTTAATATTTTATGTATGTTTTCCTCTATTATATTGTTATTATTCTTGTTTGCTGCCAGACTCGCAGATTCATAGATGGCCGTTTTCGTCCGTTCATCAATCATTCCATTAACCGGAAGTTTATATTTTCTTTGTATCTTTTTGACGGCTATTTGTGCCTGTTCTCCATACTTTTTAGTTAATCTTATAGGTCCATAGCCAAGAATATTTAAACAACATTTCAATAATGGGAGATGATTATGGGATTCTCCTACTTTTATTGATTTTGATATAAGCTCATCAATTTTCAGCAGTGTTTCTACATTCACTTTACCAGTTTCCGTTAGATCATATGCAGATTGAAATGCTTTGATTTTTTTCCGCATGAAAAGCCCTATGTTTGCTGGAGTAAGGATCGTTCCAAACCCTAATAGGTTGAGGTTTTTATTCAATTCCCTTAGACTATCTGGTCTCTCGTTACTTTCTAAGGAAGTCCGGAACACATCCTTTACCTGTTGCAACACTGTGTTATTCAAATTGTTGCTGATAGAAATACCATAATCCTTTTGAAATGCTTGCAAACCTTCTAATAAATCTCTTTCTGAATCTTTTTCTAAATATCCTAACCATTTTAACATTACCTTTACAGTATCTTGATTCCACTGATTAGCTGAATATAATTCCACCTGATTGTTATAATTGATAACTTCATTTTTTGAATTCGGTTCATCCGATGCAAAAAGCTCATTCGAGGACACCGTTTCAGAATCCATGAAGTAAAACCCCCCTTTAATTAGCTCATCTATCATTATAGTATTTTTGACCTATAATAACAACGTGTGTTTTTACTTCACTATCTGATTTTCTGACTCTTAATAAGTTTCATTATAAATAGAAGGGGTTTGCCATTAAGAGAGAAATGAGATGGGGATTTAACCTTTAAAAGCAGAAAATCTAGTTCCAAAAGGAACTAGATTTTCTTAAGTTACTATCTGTATTGGATAATATTGAATTTAAGAACTGGGTTTCTGATAATATCTTCATGCATTTTTCTTAAATTAGTCGTCTGCTTTACAGCCCATCCAATATCAGTAGCGTATTGTTTACCGAATCTACCAGTAGCTTCCATAGCAGCAGGGTTCCAGCGCATTTTATAAAGTGTATTTTGCTTATGTTCATTGTGGATATATCTTTCACCAATGAATTTAGCTCCACCAATAATTGCTTTCTCTGGAGTATCCCAGCCCTCAGCATAGGCTTTTGCTGAACCGCAACTATTCGGACAAGAATCGTACGCTTCTATTCCAAACATATTGTATACCTTTTTGCCTTTTACAACAATTCCTTTTGCTAAATCGGAAGTGCCATGGCCAGTTTCCAATAATGCGTGGGAAACGAGATACAATTCGTTAATATGATGAGTTCTACTTGCATCAATAAATGCTTGTCCCATTCCTTCAAGGATTCCTTTACCTTTTAAGTAAGCATTTAATTCAGCTGCCGTTGCACCAGCTGGGGATGATAGATCTAAATGTTGAAACTCATCATGATTACTAGGATCTAAATATAATCTAGTATCAGAACGGGTAGCATTTCGCCATGCATTATAGGAAATACGGTACCAGTTTCCTTCTTTCGCAATAACACTTACTTCTGACCCTTTAGCAAGCTTCCCATAGATATGTGAGCTTGCACTCGGTGCCGAACGTACATTAACTCTACCTGTTATTTTGGCAATGGTTGCATTTTCAACTACCAATTTAGAGTGTGCATAAAGAATTTCATTATTGTATCTTATCTTATACCAAACTCTACTTCCTTGATAGGAATCTCCATTAACTGTACCAAGTATTTCAACTCTTGTGCCTGGAGATAATACAGTCTTACGAGTAGAATCTACTAATCTAGGCTGCGTCCGAACAACTACATTACCACCGGAATAAATAGCGCCAGATTGAATAATATCAACATATTTACTGCTGATATAAGCTGGTGAATTTCTATATTTATCTGTTTGTGGCGGCGGGTTCGTAATAGCCATTTGGATATCCAAAGCCTGTTCTAAGGTTAAAGTAGAATAATGATAGGTTATTCTGCCGTCGTATGCTTTACGAAGTTCTGTTAATGTAATATCATCCACAATCCCATGAGCTTTCAAATTATGATCCCTTTGAAATTCCTTTACTCTTTTCTCAGTAAGATTTCCAAAAACAGGACCTTCTGCTAAACCATTGTATCCAATAGCGTTCAACATTACTTTAATTTCAGCAATTATTGAATTGCTTTTTCGCTTTTGATATGGACTATTGTATATCTCATTTAATTTAGCTTGAGTTTCTTGATCTGCAATCCCTGTTACCGGCAATCCATAGTAAGATTGGAATTCTTCAACACGAGTTTCTGTTAAATTACCGAAGTTACCAGATAAAGCTAAACCATCAAATTCGAGTCTATTTAGCTTTCTCTTAATATCAATTACGGTAGAATGATGATCACCTTTTTTAAACTCAGTCTTATTGTAAGCATCATTAAGAGCTTTAATAGTTGGCTCATCTGCTATACCATTTACTTTAAGACCATAGTCATTTTGGAATTCTTTCAATCTCTTTTCAGTTAAGTTACCAAAAACAGGACCTTCAGCCAGCCCATCATAGCCTAGGGTATTTAACATTATTTTAATTTCCGTTGTATAGGAGTCACTCTTACCATTTTGATAAGGACTATTAATAACCTCGTCTAATTTCTGTTGAGTTTTTTGATCTGCAATTCCTGTTACAGGTAGCCCATAGTACTCTTGGAATTGTTCAACACGAGTTTCTGTCCAACTTCCAAAATTACCAGATAAAGCAAGACCATCGAAGCCAAGTTGGTTTAATTTGCGCTTCATTTCAATCACAGCCGGGTGGTCATCACCTTTTTTAAACTCACTCTTATTTTGACTATCATATGCATTCTTCAATGCTTTAATAGTAGGTTCATCTGCTATGCCGTGTGCCTGAAGGCCATAGTCACTTTGGAATTCCTTCACACGTTTTTCTGTCAGGTTCCCGAATACTGGCCCTTCCGCTAAACCACCATAGCCTAGTGCATTTAGCATTTTTTTGATTTCCGTTGTATAAGAGTCGCTCTTTCCATTTTGATAAGGACTATTAATAACCTCATCCAATTTCTGTTGAGTTTTTTGATCTGCAATTCCTGTAACTGATAAACCATAGTAAGATTGAAATTGTTTAACTCGAGTTTCAGTCCAACTTCCAAAGTTACTAGACAAAGCCAGACCATCGAATCCAAGATGATTTAGCTTGCGTTTAATTTCAGTTACAGCTGGATGGTTATCACCTTTTTTAAACTCACTCTTGTTAATTTGACTATTATACGCATTCTTTAAAGCTTTAATAGTAGGTTCATCTGCTATACCATGTGCTTTAAGCCCATAGTCGCTTTGAAATTCTTTCACTCTCTTTTCAGTGAGGTTTCCAAATACCGGACCAATAGCTAAACCGTCATAACCTAAGGCATTCAACATTTTCTTAATCTCAGAAGTGTAAGAATTTCTTCTATTATTCTGGTATGGGCTATCGTATACTTCATTTAACTTATCTAGTGTGACCTGGTCTACTTGACCAGTAACTTTCAAGCCATAGTAGGCTTGGAATTCCTTCACGCGTTTTTCTGTATGATTTCCAAAATTTCCTGTTTCTGCGATTCCGTCAAAGCCAAGTGCATTCAATTTCACTTTGACAGGGATAATTTCATCGAAATCGTCTCCCTTTTTATAGGGTAAAGTCGCAGTTACTGATTGAATTCTTAATTGAAATGTTTGTGCTTCTTCTTTTTCCACACTTTTTTCTGCTCCTGGTTCGTTGGCTGGTGAAGTTTCAACAGGTTCCGAAGAGTCTTCTTCTGTTACTTGTTCCTCTGTTTCTTCCGTTACCTGTTCTTCGGTTTCAGTTTTTGTTTCTTCAACATTATCCTCAGACTCAGCCGATTCTGGTTCAGTGCTTTCAGGACCTTCAGTAGGAACTTCTTCACCCTCGGTATTTTCTGTATCGGAATCAACTTCTACTTCTTCCTCCACCTCAGCATCTAGTTCTTTATCCCCGTTGATGCTATATGTATTTTCCCCTTCTATATTTAGGTTTTCTTCATTGCCATGAGCGGCTACTTGTAAACCCGGTATACTAAAGTGGAAAAACATAATGAAAATGATGGCAATTATCATGAGTTTTTTAAGCTTCACTTTAGTATGTCACCTCCTTTAGTATGATGTCTATTCTATTATCTGATAGATTACTAGAAATGTAAATTATTACTTTTTGTTTATAACAAAATAAAATAGAGAGGTAAGTCATACCTCTCTAGGACTATCTCTTTTTAAGATTAAAGGACTTAGCAATTGCATCTGCCGTTACTTTTCTAACGAATTACGATAACTTTCACTCTTGAGCACTTTTTTTCTTTATAACTATGTATAAACATATATTCAATTAGTAGAGAAGGCATCTTAGTTTCCCTAACAACATGATAATTAGCTCGTTTCATTCCCCTGTCTCTAATATTGTTCTTAGAGCTGAGCCAATTTGCCAAATGCTTATGAATATCCCTTTGCCTACTCTTTTGTTTATAACAAAATAAAAAAAAGAGAGGTAAGTCATACCTCTCTAGAACTATCTCTTTTTAAGATTAAAGGACTTAGCAATTGCATCTGCCGTTACTTTTCCTAATGAATTACGATAACTTTTACTTTTTAGCAATTGGTTCTCTCTATAGTTATCTATAAACATATATTCAATTAGTAGAGAAGGCATCTTAGTTTCCCTAACAACATGATAATTAGCTCGTTTCATTCCCCTGTCTCTAATATTGTTCTTAGAGCTGAGCCAATTTGCCAAATGCTTATGAATATCCCTTTGCCTATTCTTAGTTTCCTGAGAAACTGAACCATTATAGATAAATGTCTCAAACCCCGCTCCTCCAGCAGCATTATTATGCAGACTAACAAAATAGTCAGCATTCCAGTTATTTGCTGCACGAGTTCTGGCATCTAGACTTACTGTTTTATCGCTGGCTCTGGAAAGCATCACTTTGACACCAGCATATTTTTCCAATTCTTGTTTGATTTTTAAACCAATATCTAATACAACATCTTTCTCTCTCAAATTATAACCTAGTGCACCAGGATCACTTCCACCATGCCCCGGGTCAATAAATATTTTGAGGAAAGAATTTTCTATTTTCTGCAGGGTTCTCTCATCAGCTATACCATTTGCCGGTAGATTATGATCTCTCTGGAATTGTTTTACACGTTTTTCTGTTAAACTACCAAAATTATTTGTTAATGCTAAACCATCATAACCTAAGGAATTTAGGTCTCTTTTTAATTGAATAACAGCTGCTTTCCTGTCACCTTTTTTCAGAGAAGTCGCTAGCACACTATTAATCTTATTCGACGTTCGTTCATCAACAACTCCGTAGTCCTTCAGACCATAATCTCTTTGGAACTGTTTCACACGCTTCTCTGTCAAACTGCCGAAGTTATTAGTTAAAGCCAAGCCATCATATCCTAGGGAGTTAAGCTTTTTCTTTAAATCGATAACAGCGGGTTTTCGGTCACCTTTCTTTAAGAAATCGTCACTGTTTTGATATTCAGATTCGAGCCGTTTTATTGTAACTTCATCTGCAATACCATGAGACTTTAATCCGTGATCTCTTTGGAATTGTTTAACACGTTTTTCTGTTAAGCTACCAAAGCTCGAACCATCGGCAAGACCGTTATAACCCAATATGTTTAACATTTTTTTGATTTCTGCAGTAAAAGTATTCTTTTTCCCTTTTTGATAAGGGCTGTTAACCACTTCATTTAGCTTCTCTTGAGTTGCTCTATCGGCAACTCCTGTAGCTTTAAGACCGTAGTACTCTTGGAACTGTTTTACTCTCTTTTCTGTTAGACTACCATAATTCCCAGATAAGGCTAAACCACTGAACCCAAGTCTATTAAGATTACGTTTGATTTCAATTACTGTTGGATGGTTATCGCCTTTTTTAAATTCAGTTTTACTATACGCATTCTTCAATGCAGCAATGGTTGGTTCGTCTGCAATTCCGTGAGCTTTTAGACCGTTGTCTTGCTGGAATTCTTTCACACGTTTTTCGGTTAAGTTTCCGAAGACTGGTCCTTCTGCAAGGCCATCATAACCAATTGCATTCAACATTTTTTTGATTTCTGTTGTATACGAATCACTCTTGCCGTTTTGATATGGACTATTGTACACGACGCTTAACTTATCTTGTGTCTGTTGGTCAGCAACTCCAGTAACAGAAAGTCCGTAATATGATTGAAATTCTTTAATACGCTTTTCTGTTAAACTACCGAAGTTTCCTGATAACGCTAAACCGCTAAATCCTAGAGCATTCAGTTTACGTTTAATTTCAGTCACTGCAGGATGATGATCACCTTTTTTATACACTGATTTATTATAGGCATTCTCAAGTGCAGCAATTGTCGGATCATCTGCAATCCCATGCGCCTTCAATCCATTATCCTGTTGAAATTCCTTCACACGTTTCTCAGTTAAATTTCCGAAGACTGGTCCTTCTGCAAGGCCACCGTAACCAAGAGCATTCAGCATTTTCTTGATTTCTGTGATGTATGAATGGCTATTACCGTTTTGGTATGTACTATTATATACTTCATTTAACTTATCAAGTGTTAGCTGATCCACTTGTCCGGTAACCTTCAAACCATAATAGGCTTGAAATTCCTTTACACGTTTTTCTGTATGACTTCCAAAGTTTCCTGTTTCTGCGATTCCGTCAAAGCCAAGTGCATTCAGCTTCACTTTAACTGGAATGATTTTCTCGTGATTATCACCTTTTTTATACGGAAGTTCTGTACTTACTGATAGAATGCTCATTTCAGATTCTTGAGGAGAACCTTGCTCTTCTTTTTCTGATGCATCATCAACAGAGCTATTATCCTTACTCTCTGTCTCAACCTCTAGATTCGTAGATTTCGCATTACTAGGTTCAGGACTTTCTTCAGATACATTCTGATTATTTTCAATTGGTTGTTCTTCATCTGATTGTTCTTCAACCAGTTCTTCCTCTTCTTCACCATCTACCGGATCCACAACGTCATCCAAAGTCGTCTCGTCTTCGTTATTGATTTTTTCACCTAGTTCGGATTGATTAGTCGTCTCAGTGGTAGTTGCCTCGTCATCAATAGTTGTTTCAGGAATAAGGTCCGTATCTT
Organism: Oceanobacillus luteolus; assembly: GCF_042678205.1. Taxonomy (NCBI): domain Bacteria; kingdom Bacillati; phylum Bacillota; class Bacilli; order Caryophanales; family Bacillaceae; genus Oceanobacillus; species Oceanobacillus luteolus. Next base: position 2,582 of record NZ_JBHUDE010000029.1, on the reverse strand, counting down.
CAGATGCTGAAACTTGTTGAAAACTGAAGCCAAAAACAAGTGAGAAAACCGCTGTGATTATAACTGATAACAATTTCAAATGATGTTTCAAACCAATTCACCTCCTTTATATATTGACCTTTCCATTATCTGCTACTTTGGTCACTTTTTCAACAAAATAATCCATAGCATTACATTTTAATTACATTTGTTACCAGAATTTAACTAACAATAAGGCAAAGAATAATTTATTATCTAAATATACCTCGTGATTACAACATAGAAGGAGTTAATAAAAGTGGAATATACCAGTAAGATACTCGCTTCAACTAATAATTACAAAATTACAGTACACACTAATAATAAGCAAAACAATAAATATATTATCACTTTTGGTGAAGTCGATTCTAAACTTACTGAAACGGGATTTAGTAGCAAGCTCATCATGAAAGAAGGTTACAATCATATTTATGTTGCCCAAAAATTTGGTACCCAATATCAATTTCTTAAAAGAGAAGACTTTTACAATATAATTAGGGAAGAGATTAAAGGGAAGAAAGTCTATACTTATGGAGCAAGTTTGGGTGGTTATTGTGCAATCTATTATGGTTCTATAATCAATGCAAATATTTTGGCGATGAGTCCTCGTATTCCCGCGCATCCTATCATCAATAAAATGATGGGTAAAGTTTTTAGAAACAAGGGATTTCTGCACGATGAGTTAAGTAAGATACAAAAGAACTATGAGAAATTACATGTTTTCTACGATAAAACTAATTACATCGATAACTATTATGTTAATATATTTATTAGACCCGCTTTCCCTACCGCCGTATTACATCATATTAAACATGCAGGTCATTATACAGCTCGCGCTTTGCTTCTGTCTGGTGAATTAAAGAAAATTGCACTGAATTTCTTTGAGGACAAGGAATTGACCTTTACATTGGATGAGGAAAAAATACTAGCGTGGCATGTTGAGCGTCTAAGAAAAAGATTAGATCAAGGTAAATTATTTCATGCAAGAGAGAATCTTGATGTATTAATGCAAAGTAATAAAGCCAACCTTGAAGAAGTCAAGGAATTAGTAAACGAATATAGAGAAAAATTACTAATGGGAAAGGACATAAAAAAGATGGTGAAGACCGTTAGCAACAAAAACATATATGAGAAACATAATATAAATACTGGCAAAAAGGCATTTACAAGGTTCTATAATGCCGGCTTGTTGGACCCAGTGAATGAAGACTTTTTGAATGATGTAGATTCATATTGGAATGAAAATTATGGGCAATCTGTTGATCCGGTATTAAATCTGGCCTATTTTAATTTAACAAAGAATAATGACCCAAGAGTTATACCTAGCAAAATCATGTGGAACCAATTAATACCTTACTTCAACGATATGAATATCCGTATTGGATATAGCGATAAGAATATCTATGATCAAATAATTGGCACTCCGAATGCTCCTAAAACAATTCTAAAAAGAGTTAGAGGGCACTACTTCAATCATAAAAATGAAGAACTTAGCACCGAAGAAGCTCTACAGACGATGTTGGACTATAAAGATGATTTAATTATTAAACCAAGTGACACGGATAATGGGAAAGGTATTAAGAAAATCTCTTACAAAGATAATGAGATTTATTTAGACGGATCGAATGTCGAAATGCAGAAATTGGAAGAGGATTATGGATATAATTTCACCGTTCAGGAAGTCATCAAACAACATGAGATAATGGCTAAACCTCACCCAGCATCTGTTAATACATTGAGAATGGTCACATTGCGTTGGAAAAATGAAATTCATTATCTATTAACTTTTGCTCGTTTTGGTGCAGATAATTCGGTTAAGGATAATGCGGGTACCGGAGGTCTCTGTATCGGTGTAAATGATAATGGAGAATTTCTGGATTTTGCAATTGATGAAAGTTGTAATATCTATACTAAACACCCAACCACTAATTACAATTTTGAAGATCATGCCAAGATTCCAGAGTTTGAAAAATACAAGAACTTTGTGAAAGACCTTCACAAGAAAATTCTTCATCATGACTTTGTCTCCTGGGACATTGCAGTTGGCGTTAACAACGAGCCAATATTTATTGAAGCAAACTATAGAGGAGCAACCTGGCTATACCAACTTGCTGCTCAAAGACCATTATTCGGTGATCTTACAGACGAAATATTACAACATGTAGCAAATGAACGTAAACAAAATATAAATAAAGATATTCAGTCTAACCTCACTACAAAAACTAAAAAGTTAAAAGACGAAATTAAAGAATTGAAGCAGGAAAATAAGAAATTACAATCAAAAGTAAAAAAGAATACCAAGAAAACTGACAAATCATTATCAGAATTAAATAAGCTTAAGAAAGAAAATCAGAAATTAAAGCAAGAACTGAAATACATGAAAAACAGTAAAAGCTGGAAGAGTACGGCGCTTCTAAGAAAGTTAGTTAAAAAATAGACTAGATACACAAAAAACGAACTGGGGCTTGTCAAATAAAGTGTGTAAGTTCCCATTTATTCAAGGTACTTTAACACCCTATCTTTCAGTTCATCATGAAGAAGAAGCTGGTTCATAACCATGGCCC